>JAEWFB010000083.1 GCA_023389095.1 Actinomycetes bacterium | reverse complement strand
CACGCCAAGGCGATCCTCGAGGAGACGATCCAGTACGCCAAGGACCGCAAGGCCTTCGGCCAGCCGATCGGCGCCTTCCAGCACAACAAGTTCCTCATGGCCGAGCTCGTCACGAAGATCGAGGTCGCCGTGGCCTACGTCGACGACTGCGTCGCCGCCCATGCCGAGGGCACGCTCTCGGCCGTCGACGCCGCCAAGGCGAAGTGGTGGAGCTCGCAGGTGCAGAACGAGGTGCTCGACCACTGCGTGCAGCTGCACGGCGGCTACGGCTTCATGAACGAGTACCGCGTGGCCCGTGCCTGGCGCGACGCGCGCGTCACGAAGATCTGGGCCGGCTCCAACGAGATCATGAAGGAGCTCATCGGCCGGGACCTGGGCTTCTGATGGGGGCGGCGAAGGGCGGCGGACGCCACGAAGGCGCCGTCGCGATCGTCACGGGTGCCAGCCGGGGCATCGGCCTCGGCATCGCCGAACGGCTCGTCGCCGAGGGCGCGAAGGTCGTCATCACCGCGCGCAAGCCTGAGGCCCTCGCCGAGGCCGTCGGGCAGCTGGGCGGTCCCGAGCACGCACTCGGCATCGCCGGCAACGCCGCCGACGAGGCGCACCAGGACGAGGTGGTGGCCGCGGCGCGCGAGACGTTCGGCGGGCTGCACCTTCTCGTCAACAACACGGGCATCAACCCGGCCTACGGCCCGATGCTCGACAGTGGGCTCGACGTCGCGCGCAAGGTGCTCGACGTCAACGTCGTCGCCGCGTTCTCGTGGATCAGGAAGGCGGTGGCCGCGGGCCTCGGTGACGCCGATCGCCCGGGCGCCGTCGTCAACCTCGCCTCGGTCGCCGGCCAGGGCGCGTCGGGCGTCATCGGCTGGTACGGCGTCTCCAAGGCGGCCCTGATCCACCTGACCACCGAGCTCGGCTACGAGCTCGGCCCCGACGTGCGGGTCAACGCCGTGGCGCCGGCCGTCGTCAAGACGAAGTTCGCGGAGGCGCTCTACGAGGGCCGCGAGGAGAAGGTCGTCCGTGCCTACCCGATGAAGCGGCTCGGCGTGCCCGAGGACGTCGCGGGGGCCGTCAGCTTCCTGCTGTCCTCCGACGCGTCGTGGATCACCGGCCAGACGCTGACCATCGACGGCGGTGTCACCCTCGGGGGCGCGCTCTAGGGGCATCGCCGACGGACGTTCCTCGGCGACAAGGGTGGACAGAACCCTTCCTCGACCGGTCTCCGCGGTGACAGCGTGGTCTGGCCGCACCCAGACCATCGAGGAGACCGCGTCGTGTCCGAACCCGCAGTCACGGTCGCCCTCGTCACCGGGGCCGCCGGAGGAGTCGGCCGACAGGTCGCGGCAGATCTCGCATCGCGTGGCTGGATCGTGCTCGTCCCGGGCCGCAGCGTCGACGTGGCCCGTTCCCTGGCTGCCGACCTCGCGGGCTTCGGCGACGTCCGGGCCCTCGAGGTCGACCTCGACGTGACCGTCCCGGCGGCCGTGGAGGCGGTGCCCGAGGCGGTGCGGGCGGCGACCGGCCGGCTCGACGTCCTCGTCAACAACACCGCGGCGTTCGCCTCCTGGAACGAGCTCGCGTCGTCCGCCGGGGTTGCCGCCGCGCGGATCGTCATGGAGTCCAACGACTTCGGTCCGTGGCGGCTGGCCCAGATACTGCTGCCGCTCCTGCGCGAGAGCCCGCACCCGCGCATCGTCAACGTCTCGAGCGGGGGCGGCTCGTGCAGCGACGCGCCCACCCGCCCGACGCCTCGTCGGGGTACGGCCGCGGGCCACGGTGTGAGCAGGGCGGCCCTCAGTGCCCTGACGGCAACCCTCGCGGCCGAGCTGGCCGGCTCCAACGTCCTCGTCAACGCGGTGGAGCCCGGCCACACGGCGACGTGGCCGGGTACCCAGCAGGTGGGAGCGCCGTGGGTCCTCGAGGTGGCGGCGTCGGTCGTCCTGGCCGCGGTCCTGCCGGACGGCGGGCCCTCCGGCGCCTTCCCGCGCGACGACGGTGAGCTGCTGCCCTGGTGAGGCGTGGGCGGGGCGCTCGGTGCGTGCGGATGCCTGCCGACGCCCACCCGTCGGCGAGGCGGGCCTGCCGCGTCGCCAGGTGGCCTCCACGGGGTACTGGAAGCAGGGACGCGCGCAGTAGCCGTCGCTCGCCCCGGCGCGTCGGCCCCCGACCGTCAGGGGAGCGGTGGTTGCGCGGCACCCCGCCGGGCACCACGATGGGCCCGGGGTGGCCGGCGTCGTCCGCCCGAGCCACAGCGGTGGCGGCGTGGCCGGCGGCCGCGTCCACGACGACGGAAGAAGACCCATGGAGATCTGGCCCGGCAAGCCCTACCCCCTCGGGGGCACCTACGACGGGGCGGGCGTCAACTTCGCGGTGTTCTCGGAGGTCGCCGAGCGCGTCGAGCTGTGCCTCATCGCCGACGACCTCACCGAGACCCGCCTCGACCTGCCCGAGGTGGACGGGTTCGTCTGGCACGGGTACGTGCCCTACCTCCAGCCCGGCCAGCGCTACGGGTTCCGCGTCCACGGCCCGTACGAGCCGGAGAACGGCCACCGCTGCAACCCCAGCAAGCTGCTCCTCGACCCGTACGCGAAGGCGATCGAGGGCCAGGCCGAGAACGACCAGTCGCTCTACTCGTACACCTTCGGCGACCCCGACGCCGCGACGACCACGACGGTCAACACCGACGACAGCGTGGCCCACACGATGCACTCCGTCGTCGTCAACCCCTTCTTCGACTGGGGCGACGACCGCCCGCCGCGGCACGAGTACCACGAGTCGGTGATCTACGAGGCGCACGTCAAGGGCCTGACGATGCTTCACCCGGAGGTGCCGGAGGAGATCCGCGGCACCTACGCCGGCATCGCCCACCCGGCGACCATCAAGCACCTGACCGACCTCGGGGTCACGGCCGTCGAGCTGATGCCGGTGCACCAGTTCGTCCAGGACGCCCCGCTCGTCGACCGTGGCCTGTCGAACTACTGGGGCTACAACACCATCGGCTTCCTGGCCCCGCACAACGCCTACGCGGCCGGCGGCCAGGGCGGGCAGCAGGTGCTCGAGTTCAAGGCGATGGTCAAGGCGCTGCACGAGGCCGACATCGAGGTCATCCTCGACGTCGTCTACAACCACACGGCCGAGGGCAACCACATGGGCCCGACGCTCGCCTTCCGGGGCCTCGACAACAACAGCTACTACCGGCTCGTCAGCGACGACCTGTCGCACTACTACGACACGACGGGCACCGGCAACAGCCTGCTCATGCGCAGCCCGCACGTGCTGCAGCTCATCATGGACTCGCTGCGCTACTGGGTCACCGAGATGCACGTCGACGGCTTCCGCTTCGACCTCGCCGCGACGCTGGCCCGCCAGTTCCACGAGGTCGACAAGCTGTCGGCGTTCTTCGACCTCATCCAGCAGGACCCGGTCGTCAGCCAGGTCAAGCTCATCGCCGAGCCGTGGGACGTCGGCGAGGGCGGCTACCAGGTGGGCGGCTTCCCGCCCCTGTGGACCGAGTGGAACGGCCAGTACCGCGACACCGTCCGTGACTTCTGGCGCGGGGAAGGTGGAGCACTCGGTGAGTTCGCCTCTCGCTTCACCGGGTCGAGCGACCTCTACGAGCACTCCGGTCGCAAGCCGATCGCCTCGATCAACTTCGTCACCGCCCACGACGGCTTCACGCTGCGCGACCTCGTGTCGTACAACGACAAGCACAACGAGGCCAACGGCGAGGGCAACAACGACGGCGAGAGCCACAACCGCTCGTGGAACTGCGGCGTCGAGGGCCCGTCCGACGACCCAACCGTCAGCGACCTCCGGCTGCGCCAGCAGCGCAACTTCCTCACGACGCTCATGCTGAGCCAGGGCGTCCCGATGCTGCTGCACGGCGACGAGCTCGGCCGCAGCCAGGGCGGCAACAACAACGGGTACTGCCAGGACAACGACATCTCGTGGATCCACTGGTCCCTCGACGAGGACGACCAGCAGCTGCTCGCCTTCACCCAGTCGCTCGTCAGGCTGCGGCGCGAGCACCCGGTGTTCCGGCGGCGCCGGTTCTTCGCCGGCAGCGCCGACCACGGTGGCGAGAGCGACCTCGGCGACATCGCCTGGCTCATGCCGAACGCCGAGCACATGGACGACCAGGCATGGAGCAACGGCCTGGCCAAGTCGCTCATGGTCTTCCTCAACGGCTCGGCCATCCCCGAACCCGACCCGCGTGGGCAGCAGATCCTCGACGACTCGTTCCTCGTGCTCTTCAACGCCCACTACGAGGGGCTCTCGTTCACGCTGCCCGACGCCGAGTACGGCGCCGAGTGGCTGCCGGTCATCGACACGGCTCGCGACGACGTCGACGAGGCGCCGCTCGACCCGACGTGGCAGGTGCAGGTGGAGGCCCACAGCATCGTCGTGCTCCGGTGCCCACGGGTGCCCGCGTCACCGCCCGTCGCGGGCATGACGGAGGGGCCCACCGCGTGAGCGCCACCGAGCGCTCGCGCGCGGTCCCGGTGTCGACGCACCGGCTCCAGCTCGAGCCGGGGTTCACGCTCGACGACGCCGTGGAACAGGTGGGGCACCTCGCGACGCTCGGGGTCACCCACCTCTACCTGTCGCCCGTGCTGCAGGCGACGTCGGGCTCGATGCACGGCTACGACGTCGTCGACCACGCACGCGTCGCGGACGGCTTGGGCGGTGACAGCGCCTTCGAGCGGCTCTGTGCCGCAGCCCGTTCCGCGGGACTGGGGGTCATCGTCGACGTCGTGCCCAACCACATGACGACGCCGACGCCGCTCACGCTCAACCGGCCGCTGTGGTCGGTGCTCCGGGAGGGCCGCGCCTCCGCGTACGCCCGCTGGTTCGACGTCGACTGGGACGCCCAAGGCGGGCGGATCCTCCTGCCGGTGCTCGGGTCCCCGCTCGAGGACGTCATCGCCGCTGGGGAGCTCTCCGTCGGTGAGCACGAGGGGGAGCCGGCCGTGCGCTACTACGACCACGTCTTCCCGATCGCGCCGGGCACCGACGCGTCGGCCCCGATCGCCGAGGTCCTCGAGGCCCAGCACTACCGGTTGGCCTTCTGGCAGGTCGGCGACGCCGAGCTGAACTACCGGCGCTTCTTCGACGTCACCTCGCTCATCGCCGTGCGCGTCGAGGACCCCCAGGTCTTCGACGCGACGCACGAGCGGCTCCTCACGGCCGTCCGGTCCGGTGCCGTCGACGGCCTGCGCATCGACCACCCGGACGGGCTCGCCGACCCCGAGGGCTACCTCGACCGGCTCGCCGACGCCACCGACGACGCGTGGGTCGTCGTCGAGAAGATCCTCGAGGGCGACGAGCAGCTGCCGACGTCGTGGCGCACCGCGGGGACGACCGGATACGACGCCCTGCTGCGCGTCGGCGGCCTCTTCGTCGACCCCTCGGGCGAGGAGCCCCTGACCGCGCTGTCGGCCGAGCTCATCGGCGCGGCGCAGGACCTCGGCCTGATCGTCGCGGAGTCCAAGCGCTGGGTCGTCGAGGTCATGCTCGTCGCGGAGGTCTCGCGGCTCATGCGTCTGCTGGGCCGGGCCCGGCCCGACCTCGAGCCCGCCGAGGCCAGGCGCGTCCTCGAGACGATGCTCGTCGGGATGGACCGCTACCGCATCTACCGGCGTCTGGGGACCGAGCCGGAGGTCCACGACGCCGTCGAGCTCGAGGCCGCCGTCGCGCGGGGGCGGGAGTCGCTGGTCGGGACCGGCCTCGACGCGGCGACGGTCGGGGCACTCGTCGACCTCGCGCTCGGGCGGGGACAGCGAGCCGACGCAGAAGCCGCCGACGAGTTCCTCGTGCGGTTCCAGCAGACGTGCGGCCCGGTCATGGCCAAGGCCATCGAGGACACCGCCTACTACCGGTTCGTCCGGCTCGTCGGGCTCAACGAGGTCGGGGGAGACCCTGAGCGGTTCGGCGTCGCGACCGCCGAGTTCCACCGGTTCGCAGCGGGACTCGCCGACCACTGGCCCGCCGCCATGACGACCCTGTCGACCCACGACACGAAGCGCGCCGAGGACGTCCGCGCCCGGCTCGTGGTGCTCGCCGAGCGTCCTGACGCGTGGGCGACGTGGGTGCGTTCGGCCCGCGGCCTGGCCGACGCCGTCCGCTCCGACGAGCTCGACCCGCTGACCGAGTACTTCCTCTGGCAGACCCTGGTCGGGGCGTGGCCGATCACCGACGAACGCCTCAACGCGTACGCGCTCAAGGCGATCCGCGAGTCGAAGCTGCACACCCGGTGGACCGCGCCGAACGAGGCGTACGAGGCCGCCGTCGAGCGGTTCGTCTCCGGCGTCGTCGCCTCGGACGCGGTGCGCCGTCACGTCGAGGCGTGGCTGGCGGACACGGCCGCCGAGACTCGGGCGAACACGCTGGGGCAGAAGCTCGTCCAGCTGACGATGCCCGGGGTGCCCGACGTGTACCAGGGCACCGACCTCGTCGACCTCTCGCTCGTCGACCCCGACAACCGACGGCTCGTCGACTACGGCGAGCGCACCGGTCGGCTCGCGCGGCTCGACGGCGGAGCGGCACCGAGGGATCTCTCCGACGAGAAGCTTCTCGTCACGGCCGCCGCCCTGCGCGCGCGTCGCGACGAGCCCGATGCGTTCGTCGGGCCTGCTGCCACGTACGAGCCGCTCGACGCGTCGACGCCGCACGTCGTGGCCTTCGCCCGCGGCACCGGGGCCGGCGAGGGCGCGCGAGCGGTGACGCTCGTGACGCGGCTGGCCGGCCGGCTCAGCGACGCCGGCGGCTGGGGCGAGGCGGTGGTGGAGCTCCCCGCCGGCCGCTGGCGCGACGTGCTGTCGGACGGCCGCACCGACGGGGGACGGGTCCCGGTGTCGCAGGTGCTGCCCGACGGCGGCCTCCCCGTGGCCCTGCTCGTCCGGGAGGCGTGACATGACCGACCACGAGATCCGCGTCTGGGCGCCGGACGCCGCCACCGTCGAGGTCGTCGTCGGGGCCGCGTCCGACGACCCGGCCGCCGTGACCGAGCGAGCAGCGATGTCGCGGGGCGAGGGTGGCTGGTGGTCGTGGACGCCGACCGGCGCCCTGGCCGAGGCGCCGGCGCTCGACTACGCGTTCAGCCTCGGGGGCGGCGACCCACGTCCGGACCCGCGCAGCGCCTGGCAGCCGCACGGCGTCCACGGACCGAGCCGCACCTTCGACGCGTCGGCGCACACGTGGGGCGACGCCGGCTGGCGCGGACCCCGCGACGGTCAGGGTGTCACGGGTGGTGTCGTGTACGAGCTGCACGTCGGGACCTTCACCCCGGAGGGGACGCTCGACGCGGCCACCGAGCACCTCGACCACCTCGTCGAGCTCGGTGTCGACGTCGTCGAGGTCATGCCCGTGGCGGCCTTCGGTGGCACCCACGGCTGGGGCTACGACGGCGTCCAGCCGTACGCCGTCCAGGACGCCTATGGCGGACCCGGCGCCTTCCAGCGGTTCGTCGACGCGTGCCACGCCCGGGGCCTCGGGGTGTGCCTCGACGTCGTCTACAACCACCTCGGCCCCACGGGCAACTACCTGGCGGAGTTCGGCCCCTACTTCACCGACGCCCACACGACGCCGTGGGGGCCGGCCGTCAACCTCGACGGCGACGGCTCGCACGAGGTGCGCCGGTGGGTGCTCGACAACGCGCGGCGCTGGTTCCGCGACTTCCACGTCGACGCGTTGCGCCTCGACGCCGTGCACGAGCTGCGCGACTCCTCCGACCGCCACCTGCTGGCGCAGCTGTCCGACGAGACCGCCTCTCTCGCAAAGCAGCTCGGTCGCAGTCTCGACCTGGTCGCTGAGAGCGACCTCAACGACCCCGTCATGGTCACACCGACCTCCGACGGCGGCCGCGGGATGACGGCCCAGTGGGACGACGACGTCCACCATGCCCTCCACGTCACCCTGACCGGTGAGACGCAGGGGTACTACGCCGACTTCGCCGGTGGCACCGAGGCCTGGCCCGACGGCGGGCGGCTCTCCGTGCTCGCCAAGGTGCTGACCCAGGCCTTCCTGCACGACGGGCGCGTGTCGACCTTCCGCGGCGCCCGGTGGGGCCGTCCGGTCGACCCCGCCACGACTTCGGGTCACCGTTTCGTCGTCTACCTGCAGACC
>JAEWFB010000076.1 GCA_023389095.1 Actinomycetes bacterium | reverse complement strand
GTGATGTGGTCGAAGGTCCAGAGGTGGTCGAAGCCCATCGCGTCGGCCTCGCGCCACATCGGCTCGGCGACGGACCAGGCGTGCTCGGGCAGGATCGCGAGACCGAAGCGCATGCCCCGACGGTAGTCCCGATCGGGTGGTGGTCCCGAACCGTTGTCGTTGTCGGTACCGGGTCGTAGCGTCGGAAGGACCACCCGGAGCGCACCGGGTCACCCAGGAGCCGCGAAGGAGCCGCCATGTCCAGCCTCGTCGTCCACTTCGAGATCCACGGCTCGGACCCCGCGGTCCTCGTCGACTTCTACGGCCGGTTGCTCGGCTGGTCGTTCCAGCAGTTCGGCGACATGCCGTACTGGTCCATCGACACCGGCGAGGAGTCGATGCACCAGGGCGGCGCCGGCCACGGCATCAACGGCGGCCTGACCCAGCGCCAGGGCGCGAAGCCCGAGACCGGCGGGGCGGTCAACGGGGCCAACCTCGTCGTCGCGGTCGACGACGTCGACGGCCTCTTCGCCAAGGGCCTCGAGCTCGGCGGCACCGAGGCCCTCGCGCCGAACGACATGCAGGGCGTCGGGCGCCTCGCCTACCTCCACGACCCCGACGGCAACGTCTTCGGGCTCATCTCGCCGGTCATGTCCGACGGCACCACGGCGATGGGATCCTGACGCCGCCTCCCTCCTACGCTGGTCCGGTGACCCCCGACCAGCACCCGGCACCGACGCCCACCACAGCACCGACGCCGTGGGACGACGCCGCGGTGCTCGCGGCGTCGGGCGCGTGGTCGTGGGTGCCCGACTTCGCCCGCAGCGTCCGCACCGACGAGTACCTCGTCGTCGCCTACCCCGAGACGTTCCTGACCCCGACGGGTGCCCGCGTGCTCGAGTCGGACGGTGCCGGTCGTGACCCGCGCGACCTCGTCGACGAGGTTCACGCCGTGGCTCGCGACCTCGGCCGGGAGCGCCTCTGGTGGACGGTCACCGACACGACGCGCCCCGGGGTCGAGGCGGAGGTCGTCCGTCGCGGCGGCAGCGTCGTCGAGCGGTCCGACGTGCTCGCCTTCGACCTCTCGCAGGGTCGGGTGCCCGACCTCGGCGTGCCGGGCGACGTCGCGGTACGGCGCGTCGTCGAGCGCCCGGACGTGCTCGAGTCGCTCGTCATCAGCCAGCTCGCCTTCGGCGGCAACGAGCCCGACGACGCCGAGGTCGACCTCAACGTGGCCGAGGTCGACACGGGCCTCGCCGACGGGTCCGGCGGGCGCGTGCTCGCCGCCGTCGACGGCCGCCCGGCGAGCACCGGCGGCTGGACGCTCGTCGGACCGGTGGCCCGGTTCTGGGGCGCCGGCACCCACCCCGAGCTGCGCGGGCGGGGCGCCTACCGGGCGGTGCTCGAGGAGCGCCTCCGGCACGTCGTCGACGCCGGTGCGACGCTCGCGCTGACGCACGGCCGGGTCGAGACGTCGTCGCCGATCCTGCGCTCGGTCGGCTTCCGCCGGTACGGCGAGCAGCGCCAGCTCGTCGTCGACCTCGGGTGAGCCGCATGCGTGCCCGCGCCCGACGCGGAAGCCCCGACCCCGAGAGAGCCGAGGGCCGCGAGAGCCCGGCGGACCCCGCGGCCGGTGCCGGGCCCGCGCGCCACGTCAGCCTGGAGTGGGACGAGCGCGGCGGCGTCACCGTGCACATGGACGGCTCGCCCCAGTCGCACGTGCAGCCCGACGACCCGACGGTCCTCGTCTTCGAGTACGTCCAGCACCTCGCCCTCGTCCTCGACGCGCTCACCCCTGGGCCGCCGGCGCCGCTCGCGGTGACGCACGTCGGCGGCGCCGGGCTGACTCTGCCGCGCTACGTCGAGGCGACACGACCTGGCTCGCCCCAGATCGTCCTCGAGCCCGACGCCGCGCTGACCGCCCTCGTGCGCGAGCAGGTGCCGCTCCCCCGGCGGCACCGCATCCGCGTGCGACCCCTCGACGGCCTCACCGGCATCGCCGCGCTGCGCGACGCGTCGGCCGGGGTCGTCGTGACCGACGCCTACGCAGGCGGGCGGGTGCCGGGCGAGCTCGTCGGCGCGACGTACGCGACGCAGCTGGCCCGGGTGCTCGGTCCCGGCGGTGTCGCACTCAGGAACCTCGCCGACGAGCCGGGGCTGCGCTGGGTGTCGCGCGTCGTCGCCACGGTCCGCGACGTGCTGCCGGAGGTGGCGCTCGTGGCGACGCACGAGGTGCTCAAGCGTCGACGCTTCGGCAACGTCGTGCTCGTGGCGTCGTCCACTCCCCTGCCGATCGACCGGTTGCGCCGCGACGTCGCCAGGGCCGCGCTGCCCACCGGGCTGCGGGTCGGCGACGATCTCGGCCGCCTCTGCGCGGGCGCGAAACCCTTCGGGGACAACGGGACCCACAGCCCCGTGCCGCCCGACGCATCCGGCTGGCGCGTCGTCTGACACGCGTGAGGGGCGACACCCGGACGGGTGCCGCCCCTCACGGGACCCACGAGTCGGCTAGGCGCCGAACACCGCGGGCATCGTGAACTGGTGCGCCGACCGCAGCTCGGACACGGACACGGTGAAGAGGTCGGTGACCTCGACGTCGCGGCCCCCGGTGACGCCGATGCGTACGTGCGGGACCTCGCCGAGCAGCTGCTCGAACTCGGCAGCGTGGCCGGCCGGGACGGCGACGAGGATTCGGGCCGTGGACTCGGAGAACAGCGCCGTGAACGCGTCGAGCGGCTCGCCCTCGTCGGTCGCGCAGACGCGGTCGAGGCCGTCGACGGTGACGCCGACCCCGTGGCGCATCGCCATCTCGGCCAGGC
>JAEWFB010000057.1 GCA_023389095.1 Actinomycetes bacterium | reverse complement strand
ACGAGTCCGGCATCGTGACGCTCTTGGTCGCCGGGTCGTAGACGGGCGGGTTGCGGTCGGAGTCGAGGAGGCTGTCGGCCAGCTCGTGCTCGGCCAGGCGCGAGACCTCGCGCAGGATGTCCTTGGCCGCGTCCACGTCGAGGTCGCCGTAGATGCCCTGGCCGAGCACCTCGCCCCGGCCGAAGACCTCGAAGAGGTTGAACTCGAGGTCGCGCACGTTGCTCTTGTAGTGGCCCATGAGGTCCTCCACCGTTCTGTCGCTGAGACCGTCGGTCGGTCGCTTGAGCTGTCTGTGGACGGTCGCTCGGCGGGCACGCGCACGGGTGCGGTCACACCAAGTTACTGGCCGGTCACATCCATGATGCTACCGACCGGTAATCAACGCAAGAGGGACCTTCGACACGTCGTGACGCAGGGCCGGCGACGCGGGCGCAGGTCGGGCTAGGGGGCGCCCGCCTCGTCGCGGCCGGCGAGTCCGAGCATGACGAGCAGCTCGGCCAGCCGCCCCTCGAAGAGCTCCTCGGCGTCGTCGATGGCCCACTGCAGGTGCCCGAACACCTCGGTGGCCACGGCCCCGTAGAGGCTCTGCCAGCAGTACACGTAGAGCATGGCCGCCTCGGTGTCGATGGGCAGGCCCACACCGTTGACGAACTCGTCGAGCTGTGCGCGGATTCGCTTGGGGATCGGGCGGTTCCACCGCATGCCATGCCCCTCGCGGTCGATCTCGGCGAACACCTCGAGCCACACGAGCGCGAAGCCCTGGCCGGTGTCGGGCGCCCCGTGCTTGTCCTCGTGGTCGACGACGACGCCCGGGATCGGGGCTCCGAACAGGAGGGAGAACTCCGGGGCGTGGGACAGGGCCCAGCGCCGGAACGCGCGGGCCGTGTGGGCCAGGCGCTCGGCCGGGCCGGCGCCCGTGCGCTCGTCGCGGACCGCGTACAGGTGGGCGCCGAGCTCGCCGTAGAGGTCGACGCACACGCGCCCGAGGAGGGCCTCGCGCGAGTCGAAGTAGCGGTAGATCGCCGGTGCGGTCATGCCGACCCGCTCGGCGACGGCGCGCACGGTGACGGCCTCGACGCCGCCCTCGACGAGCAGCTCTCGCGCGGCGCGGCTCAGCTCGGCCTGGGTCGCGGCGAACAGCCGCTCGCGGCGGGTGGACTCGGTCTTGACGGCGTCCGGCACGTCAGAACTATAGTTGATCGCGCTAGTTAACGCTGTTCACCAAAACGAGCGATAGTCATCGGAGATAACCATGTTTCAGACCGTGGGCCGCATCGCGACCGAACGCCGGCGCCTCGTCGTCCCCCTGGCCCTGCTGGTCGCCGTGGCCGCCGGCGCGTTCGGCCTCGGCGTCTTCGGGTCCCTGACCAACGGCGGCTTCGACGACCCGAACAGCGAGAGCGGCCGTGCCGCGACCCTGCTCGAGTCGCGCATCGCCCGGACCTCGCCCGACCTCGTCGTCCTCGTCGACAGTCCGCGGCGCACCGTCGCGGACCCCGCCTACCGGGCCGCCGTCGAGTCGGCCCTGGCCGCGCTGCCCGCGTCCGACGTCGTGGCCACGCACTCGTACTGGAGCACCCGCAGCGACGCGTTCGTCGCGCCCGGGGGCCACACCACCTACGCGGCGGTGACGCTGCGCGCCCCGCAGGTGCTGACGCAGGATCCGGCGTCCGTCGACACGCTGCGGTCACGGCTGGCCGACGCCGGCTACGGCGTCCGCCTCGGTGGCCCGGCGGCCGTCAACCTCGATGTCGCCGACCGCGTCGCCGCGGACATCGGGCGTGCCGAGTCGCTGTCGATGCCGATCCTGCTCGTGCTGCTCGTCGTCATCTTCGGCAGCGTCGTCGCCGCGTCGTTGCCGCTGCTCGTCGGCGGCCTGTCGATCGTCGGTGCGTTCGCCGCCATCCGTGCCGTCACCTCGTTCACCGACGTCAGCATCTTCGCGATCAACCTCGTGACGATCCTCGGCCTCGGCCTCGCCATCGACTACGGGCTGCTCATGGTCGGGCGGTTCCGCGAGGAGCTCGCCGCCGGCCACGACCGGTTCGCCGCGACGCGTCGCACCGTGGCCACCGCGGGGCGCACGGTCGCGGTGTCGGCCGCCACCGTCGCCGTGGCGCTCTCCGGCCTGCTGCTCTTCCCGCAGACCTTCCTGCGCTCCATGGGGATCGGCGGGATCGCCGCCGTCCTCATCGCCGCCGGGGCGGCCGTCCTCGTGCTGCCGGCCGTCCTCGCGATGCTCGGGTCCCGCGTCGACCGCTGGTCAGTGCGGCGGTCGCGGCGGGTCGAGCGCGGCACCGGGTTCTGGTCGCGCCTCGCCGAGCTCGTCATGCGCAGGCCGGTCGCCTTCCTCGCGACGGGGATCGCGCTGCTCGCGGTGCTCGCCGCGCCCTTCCTCGGAGTGCGCTTCGGCGGGGTGGACGAGCGCGTGCTCCCGGCGGACGCCGAGGCTCGCCAGGTGAGCCACGTGCTCACCCGCGACTTCGGCGTCACGACCACCGACCCGGTCGTCGTCGCGGCGACCCTCGACGCGCCCGCATCGTCCGCCCAGGGTCGGGCCACACTCGCGCGCTACCTGTCCGAGCTCCGTCGTCTCGACGGCGTGACCGGTGCGCAGGTCGTCGGTGCCGAGGGCGACCTGGCCGCCGTGGCCGTCACCTACCGCGGGGAGTCCCTCGACCAGTCGGCCAAGGACGTCGTGGCCGAGGTGCGCGCCCTGCACCCGGACGGCGTGCGCCGGGCGCTCGTCACCGGCCCGACCGCCCAGCTCATCGACCGGCTCGACTCCATCGGCGCCACCCTCCCGCTCATGGGGCTCGTCGTCGCCGGTGCGACCTTCCTGCTGCTCTTCCTCGCCTTCGGGTCGCTGCTCATGCCGCTCAAGGCGATCCTGCTCAACGTCGCGACGCTCGCGGCCACCCTCGGCGTCGTCACGTGGGTGTTCCAGCAGGGCCACCTGTCCTCGTGGCTCGGCTTCGAGTCCACCGGGTTCGTCGAGGCGACCCAGCCGATCCTCGTCATGACGCTCGTCTTCGGGCTGTCGATGGACTACGAGGTGTTCCTCCTGTCGCGGATCCGGGAGCAGTACGACCGCACCGGCGACAACCGTGCCGCCGTCGCGACGGGCATGCAGCGCACCGGACGGATCATCACGTCGGCGGCCCTGCTCATCCTCGTCGTCATCGGCTTCTTCTCCGCGTCGTCGATCACCTTCATCAAGCTCATCGGCGTCGCGATGATCGTCGCCATCGTCCTGGACGCCCTGCTCGTGCGCATGATCGTCGTGCCGGCCACGATGCGCCTGCTCGGCGACGCGAACTGGTGGCTGCCGGGGCCGCTGGCCCGCGTCTACGCCCGCTTCGGCATCCGCGAGGAGGGTGGCGCGCCGGGCGAGCCGGACGCGTCGGGTTCCGAGGCGACGCCGCGGCCCGACCCCGTGCCGGTGGGCTGACCCGCAGCCCCCGCAGCCCCCGCAGCCCCCGCGGCGCCGAGGGATCCGGACGCACGAAGGGCCCGGTCGCGAGACCGGGCCCTTCGTCATCTGGAGCAGGCGGCACGAATTGCACGTGCGTCTTCCTTCTGGAAGAAGGCTGTTCTGCTACTGAACTACACCTGCGAGGCGTCGCCCACCGTAGCGGACGCCCGCCCCGACCGTCCAACCCGCCGCGCCCGATGCGTGGGACGCCGGGCCGGCCGGGTGGTCAGCCGTGCCGGACGCGCCGCGCGAACGCCGCCGACCGCGCCCGCAGCTCCTCGACGCGTCGGTCGACGAGGGCGTGCGGGTCGAGGCCACCCTCGAGCGCGTTCGGAAGGCGCCGCACGTGGGCCGAGCAGCTGAAGTCGGCGTGCACGAGCGTGCCGAGGCTGTTGCCCTCCCGTCCTGCGGCGCCGGCACGGCGGGCGACGAACAGCGACACGTCACTCGTGGCGAAGACGTCCTCGCACCAGGCGCACATGGCGCTGCGTCCGCCCTTCTTCTCGCTCGCGCGGAGCATGAAGCCGATCGGTTCGTCGTCGACGGGGACGACGACGTAGGCCCGCTGCGGGTTGCTGCGGTCGGTCCACCCCAGGAAGTCCAGGGTGTCCCAGTGGTCGCCGGTCAGCGACTCGAAACGGTTCGGCAGAGGCGCCTGCTTCGCCTCGCGGCGGGAGCAGTTGACGAGCGAGGCGCGGATGTCGTTCTCGGACAGTGGTTTCACAGTGGTTCCTTCGTCGTGCAGGGGTGCGGGCACGACCGGATGGCCCGGCCGGCCGGGTTGGTCAGGAAGGGTTCAGCGGTGGAACCGGTCCGCTGAGCAGGCCATGGCGGCCACCCACCTCTCCGCGGGGACCTCCCGCTCACGACGACACGACGACACGACGACACGAAGCCCCGCGTCCGACGGCGAGGCGTCGTCCATGGTGCGACGGGGAGCGCCCCCGCGTCCACCCGGTTTGCCCGCGCGGTGCTCGCGAGGCGGTTCGGACCGGGAAACTCCGACTCGCCGTAAAGGCGACGAATCGGTCTGTCGTTCTGTTGAGTTCGCACCGATTTGCGGTGGCAACACTTGACCAAGGTCGCCTCGGCCGTTCTCCCGGCCCGGCGTGTCTGTCACCGTCGACTGGTGTTCATCGCCCGGGGTCTTCCCCCGAGCGGCCCGCCGGGCGCCGAATCCTGTCCGCCGGCGGGGCAGTCGGGCAAGACCACGGACGGGAACGGGGGACCCACCTTCGGGCCGCACTTCCGGCCCTTGGGGTGAAGCCGCATCAGCGGCCGGGCATCTTCCGTCCGAACCCGACAGCTCACCTCGTAGGCGTGGAAGGGATCCACCATGTCCACGACCACCCCCTCACGTCGTATCTCCCTGTCCTCGCTCGTTCCCACGGTGCTCCTCGCGGGCGCCCTTCTCGTCGGGGTGGGGGTGGCACCACCCGGACAGGCTGTGGCCCGGTCGAGAGCGGCCACGGCCGTCACCGTCCACACGGTGCCGGCCGCCTACACCATCACCGCCGCCCGCGGCCTCCAGGCGGTGCGGATCGCCGCCGCCCAGCGGGGGAAGCCGTACCGGTGGGGCGGAGCCGGGCCGTGGTCGTTCGACTGCTCCGGGCTCGTCTACTACGTGTACAAGAAGCGGCTGCACATCTCGATACCCCGGACGGCGAACGCCCAGCGGCTCGCGGCGGTCCGCATCGCCAAGTGGCAGATCCGGCCGGGTGACCTCGTCTTCTTCATGTCCTACGGTCGGGCCTACCACGTCGGCATCTACGCCGGACATGGCTTGATCTGGCACGCGCCGCGGCCCGGCCAGCGCGTCAAGCTGCAGAGGATCTGGACCACCCACTGGGTGGCCGGCCGCGTCCGCTGACGGTCCTGCTGCGGGTGGGACACCGGTCGAGGCGCCCGAGCCAGGGC
>JAEWFB010000012.1 GCA_023389095.1 Actinomycetes bacterium | reverse complement strand
GTGTCCATGAGCCAGGCGGTCTTGAGCACGAGCAGGCGCAGCTGCTCGATGCGCACGCGTGACTCGGCGATCCAGTCGCGGACGACGCCCTGCTCGGCGAGGGGCCGGCCGAAGGCGACGCGCTCGGAGACACGTCGGCACATCGCCTCGACGGCGACCTCGGCCAGGCCGATCGAGCGCATGCAGTGGTGGATGCGGCCGGGGCCGAGGCGGGCCTGCGCGATGGCGAAGCCGTCGCCCTCCCCCGCGATGAGGTTGGTGGCCGGGATGCGCACATCGGTGAACCGCAGCTCGGCGTGGCCGCCGTGGTCGTGGTCGTCGTAGCCGAACACCTCCATGCCGCGGACCACCTCGAGGCCGGGGGCGTCACGGGGCACGAGGACCATCGACTGCTGCCGGTGCCGCTCGGCGCCGGGGTCGGTCTTGCCCATGACGATGAAGATGCGGCAGTCGGGGTTCATCGCCCCGGTGATCCACCACTTGCGGCCGTTGACCACGTAGTCGTCGCCGTCCCGCCGGATCGACAGCTCGATGTTGGTCGCGTCGCTGCTCGCGACGTCGGGCTCGGTCATGGCGAACGCCGAGCGGATCTCGCCGCGCAGCAGGGGCTCGAGCCACTCCGCCTTCTGGGCGTCGGTGCCGAACTGGGCGAGCACCTCCATGTTGCCGGTGTCGGGCGCCGCACAGTTGAGCACCGCGGGGGCGAGCCGGATGCAGCGGCCGGTGAGCTCGGCGAGCGGCGCGTACTGGAGGTTCGTGAGGCCGGCGCCGTGCTCGCCGGGCAGGAAGAGGTTCCACAGGCCCCGGGCGCGCGCCTCGTCGCGCAGCTCGCCGAGCACCGGCACGCGGCTCCACGCCCAGCGGTCCTCGCTGCCGGACAGCTGCTCGTCGAAGATCGGAAGCGCCGGCACGACCCGGTCGTCGAGGAACGAGCGGAGGTCGCCGAGCAGCTGCTCGGTGCGCTCGTCGTGGGCGAAGTCCATCGGGTCCTCCTGCGGCGTGGGCCGGTTCGGTCGTGCTCAGTCGGGTTCGGTCGTGTCGAGGGCGCGCAGCCCGGCAGCCACGAGCGGGACGGTGGCCTCGCCGATGCGCGAGAAGCCCTCGCCCACGGTCTGGCCTCTCGTGAAGCGGTAGTGGATGCCCTCGAGGATCACGGCGAGCTTGAAGTACGCGAGGCCGAGGTGGAACGACAGGCTCGACAGGTCACGGCCGCTGCGGTCGCCGTACCGCTCGAGCAGCTCTGCGCCGGAGGGGAACCCGGGCGCACGCGAGACGTCGCTGACGGCGTTGCCGCCGACGATCTCGGGCAGGCTCTGGTAGGCCTCGAGCAGGGCGACGTCGGTGAGCGGGTCGCCGAGCGTGGCCATCTCCCAGTCGAGCACCGCCGTGACGGCGTCGCGGTCGTCGACGAGGAGGTTGTCGAGCCGGAAGTCGCCGTGGACGACGGAAGGGGGCCCCGAGGACGGGACCGACGCGGACAGCCGGGCGTGGAGGTCGTCGATGCCCGCCAGGTCGCGGCTGCGGGATGCGTCGAGCTGCTGCTTCCACCGCCGGACCTGCCGCTCGAGGAAGCCCTCGGGGCGCCCGAAGTCGCCGAGACCGACGGCACCGGGGTCGACGCCGTGCAGGTCGACGAGGGTGTCGACCATCCGCTCGGCGACGACCTGGGTGCGTGGCGCACCCAGCGGTTCCAGCTGGGAGGCCATCCGGTACGGCGTGCCGTCGACGTGCTCCATGACGTAGAACGGCGCCCCCAGGACGTCGTCGGTGGCGCACACCGCGTAGGTGGCCGGGACGGGCACCGGGGTGTCTCGCAGCGCGGTGATGACCCGGTGCTCGCGCACCATGTCGTGGGCCGTCGCGAGCACGTGCCCGAGCGGTGGACGGCGCACCACGACGGTGCGGGTGCCGTCGCCGACGACGTAGGTGAGGTTGGACTTGCCGCCCGCGACGACACGGCCGGCGAGCGGCCCGGTGAGCAGGCCGGGCGCCTCGCGGTCGAGGAACGAGCGCAGCGCGCCGAGCGGCAGGCCCGGCGGGTCGGTCGTGTCCCCGGCCTCGGGCTCGGCCTCGTTCGGGTCGCGGGCGGCATCGGTCATGCGTCAGTCCTTCGGGCCGCCGGCCACGTAGATGACCTGACCGGAGACGAACCCGGCACCCTCGCTGACGAGGAACGACGCCGTGGCGGCGATGTCCTCGGGCTGGCCCACGCGGGCGACCGGGATCTCCTTGGCCGCACCCTCGAGGAACTGCTCGAAGGTGATGCCCATGCGCTCGGCGGTCTGGCGTGTCATGTCGGTGGCGATGAAGCCCGGGGCGATCGCGTTGGCGGTGACGCCGAACTTGCCGAGCTCGATGGCGAGGGTCTTGGTGAAACCCTGGAGCCCGGCCTTGGCGGCCGAGTAGTTGGCCTGGCCCCGGTTGCCGAGGGCGGACGTCGAGCTGAGGTTGACGATGCGTCCCCACTTCGCGTCGATCATGTGCTTCTGTGCCGCGCGCGTCATGAGGAAGGATCCGCGCAGGTGGACGTTCATGACGGCGTCCCAGTCGTCGCTGGTCATCTTGAAGAGCATGTTGTCGCGGATGATGCCGGCGTTGTTGACGAGCACGGTCGGCGCACCGAGCTCGGTCGCGACGCGCTCGACCGCGGCGGCGACGCCGGCCTCGTCGGACACGTCGACGCCGACCGCGAGGCCGCGCCCACCGGCCGCCTCGATCTCGGACACGACTGCGGCACAGGCGGACTCGTCGAGGTCGAGGACCGCGACGGCGAACCCGTCGGCGGCCAGCTGCTTGGCGACGGCGGCGCCGATGCCGCGGGCGGCGCCCGTGACGATGGCGGTGCGGGTGGCGGTGGGCTGCTCGGTCATGCGTTCTCCTGCGTCGGGGTGGAGCGGGTGGACTCGGGGATGGGCGTCGGGGCGGTCGTCGAGGTGCGCTCGAGCTTCTGCTGGAGCCGGTTCATCCCCTCGAGCCACGCGTCGGGGTGGCTCGCGCGCTGGACGTGGTACTCGGCCACCTCGGGGTGCGGCAGCACGAGGAAGGTGCCCGCGGCCATGGCCTGCCAGAGCGCGTCGGCCACCTGTGCGGGCGTCACGACGGCGTCGCGGGTCAGCAGCTCGCGCAGCGGCCCCGCATCCGCGAGCATCCGGGTGTCGACGCCCTGGGGGCAGACGGCGTGGACCGTGACGCCGCGGTGCCGGTAGGTGGCGTCGAGCCACTCGGCGAAGGCGACGGCGGCGTGCTTGGTCACGGAGTAGGGGGCGTCGCCGAGCATCGTCAGCAGGCCGGCCGCCGACGCGGTGACGACGAAGCGACCGGGAACCCCGGCCTCGAGCCAGCGCGGCACGAGCGCCCGCGCCGCCCGCACGTGGGCGAGCACGTTGACGTCGAGCGCACGCGCCCACACGTCGTCGGGCGCCTCGAGCCCGAGGCCGGTCCCGATGCCGGCGTTGGCGACGAACACGTCGACGCGTCCGAGGTGCGCGAACGCGGCGTCGAGCAGGGCCGTGTTGCCGGCGTCGGTCGACACGTCGGCGACGATGGGGCACCCGCCGACCTCGCGCGCCACGCCCTCCAGGCCGTCGGCGTCGCGGTCGGAGACGACGACGTGCCACCCCTCGTCGACGAAGCGCTGCGCGACGGCACGACCGATCCCCCGGGCGGCCCCGGTGACGACGGCGGTGTCGGGCATGACGGCTCCTCGCGATCAACTAAGCGCTTGCTTACCTTGGCGGCGAAGGGGCGTCCGCGTCAAGTGCCGAGCGCGCCACGGTCCCGGGCACGCGGGCCAAGCTCACCGAAGGCTGCGATGCTGGCCGGTGTCGGCCGCTCGGGGCAGGATCGGGGCATGCTCCTGTCCGACGTCGTCGACACCTCGAGCGCCGTCGCGGCCACGTCGTCGCGCACGGCCAAGGTCGAGGCCCTCGCCGCCTGCCTGTCCCGCGCCGCGCTCGACGGCCCCGACACCGTCGAGGTCGTGGCCGCGCACCTGTCCGGGGTCCTCCCCCAGCGCCGCATCGGCGTCAGCTGGCGCGGGCTGCGATCGCTTCCCGACGCGGCCGACGAGCCGACGCTCACGGTGGCCGACGTCGACGCCGCCGCCTCGGCCATGGCCGGCCTCGGCGGGTCCGGTTCTGCCGCAAGCCGTTCGGCGGCGGTCAAGAAGCTCTTCGCCCGCGCCACGGCCGACGAGCAGCGCTGGCTCCGCGGGCTCATCACCGGCGAGACGCGCCAGGGGGCCGGCGACGGCGTCATGCTGCAGGCCGTCGCCAAGGCCGCCGACGTGCCCGACGCCGCGGTGCGCCGAGCGGTCATGCTCGCCGGTTTCACCGGGCCGGTCGCGCGGGCGGCCCTCGACGGCGGGGTCGCGG
>JAEWFB010000647.1 GCA_023389095.1 Actinomycetes bacterium | reverse complement strand
CGTCGGCGAGGCGCTGTCGCAGGCGCAGCAGGTGGCGGTGGAGCGCGACGCGCTCGCGTCCCTGCTCGTCGGGGGCGTCGGCACCGGGCGGCCCAGTGCGGACCTCGCGGAGCTGGGCCGGATGTTCGCCCGGCTCACCGACGAGCACACGCGTCGGATGGAGCGGCTGGGCCTGTCGGCCTGACCCCGGCACGACGAAGGGCCCGACCGAGACGGTCGAGCCCTTCGTCGAGGTGACGCCTCGAGGGCGTCGGAGGGGTTCGGAGGGGTCCTGAGGAGTCAGACCGGTCGCTTGCTGACGCGCCCGTAGACGGAGATGCCGATCGCGGCGAGAACCGCGCCGACGATCCAGAACCACCAGCGGACACCGCCGTTGGAGTTCGAGTAGCCGAAGATCGCGCCGAGGATGAACGTCGCGACCAGCGAGGCGAGGATACCGATGACGATCGTCATGAGGATCGAGATGTTCTGCTTGCCCGGCAGGATGAGTCGGCCCAGGGCTCCGATGATGAGTCCGGCGACGATCGCGCCGATGATTGCGCCAACCATGTCTCAAGCCTTCCTGGCCACCAGCGGTGACCGGCTTCGTCCCGTGCTGGTGCGCGGGTACCAGTTGCCAACACCGTCAATGTCCCACCAACGAGGTCGGAGGTGGCGGATGTGACGGTGAATTGTTCGTAACTGGCCCGTACCCCGTTCCCGGGTGACCCGATCAGCGGTGCGAGCTCCATGGCGTCAGCAGGCGTCAGCAGGCGTCAGCAGGCGTCAGCAGGCTCAGCGGCGTCGGCTGTCGCTCGCGACCATGCCGTAGCCGACGATGAGGGCTGCCGCGACGACGGCGCCGATGAGGAACGAGGTCCAGTCGATGCCGGTCGTCTGCGAGCCCGAGGCGGCCTTGTAGATCCAGGCGCCGACGACGGCGCCGAACGCGCCCAGCACCACGGTCGTGGTGACGCTGGTGTCGTGGCGGCCGGGCACGGCGGCACGGGCGAGGGGGCCGATGAGGGCCCCCGCGACGAGGGCCGCGACGAGCGTTGGGGTCATGGTGACTTCTCTTCCGGGCCGGGGACCTCGGGGTCCGTGCCTCGATGCTGCCCTCGATCCTGACCTCCATCCTGCACCCGATCCCGCAAGGTCAGGGCCGGGCGACGCCGCGGGGCGCCTCCCGGCCGGTGACCGGCTCGACCGGGTTCGGGGTCAGGAGGCGCCGAAGCCAACGCCGCTGCGACGCTCGGCACCGGTCGTCACGTAGCCGAGCGACGAGACGGGGACGAGGATGCGCCCGCCCTTGTCGTCGGTCAGCTCGAGGACGTCGCCGCTCGCGCGGGCCGCCTGGACGGCGGCCAGGAGCTCGTCGGAGCTCAGCGTCGTCTCGAAGGTGATCTCGCGTGCCACGTTCTGCACGCCGATGCGGACCTCCACGTCAAACCTGCTTTCTCGGTTCGTCCTTCGGTGGTGCGCGGGCGGGGGACCCACGCCTGTGGCCACCTTAACCAGCGCTGCTGCCAACGGATTCCCGCGACGGGCCGGGCGCGTCGTCGGACCCGGCGGCGGACCGGGGGAAGGCCCCGAAACCGCGGCGGATCAGGGAGCCGGTGATGCGGACCGCAGTCTCCTTGGACAGGCTCGCCTCGTGGGTCAGCCAGTGCCGTGCCGACGTCTGGGCGAGCCCGACGAAGGCGACGCCGACGAGGACGGCCTCCTCGCGTGTCATCGAGGTCTCGCTGCTGATGATCTCGGCCATCGCCTCGGCGCAGGTGAGGTCGATCTGGTCGAGCCGGGCGCGCACGGCGGGCTCGTTGGCGAGGTCGGACTCGAAGATGAGGCGGAACGCCGCGCCCTCCTTGCCGACGAAGTCGAAGTAGGCGCGGGTCATCGTGTTGATGCGAGCCTTGTTGTCGGACAGGGCGAGTGCGTCGCGCACCAGCTGCTCGAGCTCGCCGGCGTGCTGGTCGATGAGCGCGAGGTACAGCTCGAGCTTGCCCGGGAAGTGTTGGTAGAGAACCGGCTTGGACACTCCGGCCCGCGCGGCGATGTCGTCCATCGCGGCGGCGTGGTAGCCGTTCTCGACGAAGACGGCGAGCGCCGCCTCGAGCAGCTGGGCGCGTCGCTCGGAGCGGGGGAGCCGCTGTCCGCGGCCCGGCGTGGTGGTCTCGTCTGACATGCGTCCTGGGGGCACTCTCTGTGTGGTGCTCGTCGTCCGCGGGCGCAGACGACCGTGTCGTTTCTCACCATACCGAGCAGTACGGTGATGGCATGTCGACGGATCCGCTGGTCAAGACGGGTCGCCCGCTCTCCAGGGCCGAGACGACCCGGTACGCCCGGCACGTCCTGCTGCCCGACGTCCGCCTCGAGGGGCAGGAGCGGCTCGCTGCCGCCCGGGTCCTCGTCGTCGGGGCCGGCGGTCTGGGGTCACCCGCGCTGCTCTACCTGGCGGCGGCCGGCGTCGGCACCATCGGTGTCGTCGACGCCGACGTCGTCGACCTCACCAACCTGCACCGGCAGGTCATCCACTCGGACGCCGACATCGGCCGGCCCAAGACCGAGTCGGCCGAGGCGTCGGTGCTCCGGGTCAACCCGCACGTCACCGTGGTGCGCCACGACGTCGCCCTCGACTCCTCCAACGCCCTCGACATCATCGGGGACTATGACCTCGTCGTCGACGGGACCGACAACTTCCCGACGCGCTACCTCGTCAACGACGCCTGCGTCATGCTCGGCAAGCCGCATGTGTGGGGCTCGATCCTGCGGTTCGACGGCCAGGTGTCGGTGTGGTGGGCCGGGCACGGGCCCTGCTACCGCTGCGTGTTCCCCGACCCCCCACCGCCCGGTTCGGTGCCGAGCTGCGCCGAGGGTGGCGTGCTCGGCGTGCTGTGCGCGGCCGTCGGTTCGGTGCAGTCGACCGAGGCGATCAAGCTGCTCCTCGGCATCGGCGAGCCGCTGACGGGTCGGATGCTCGTCCACGACGCCCTGCGTCAGACGTGGGACACCCTGACGGTGCGCCGTGATCCCGAGTGCCCGGTGTGCGGCGACGAGCCGACCGTCACCGAGCTCATCGACTACGTGGAGTTCTGCGGCGTGCCCGGCGCGGCCCACGACGACGAGGACGCGCTGCCGACCGTCACGGTCCACGAGATGGCCGACGAGCTGCGCGGTGAGGCACCCCCGCTGCTCGTGGACGTGCGCGGTGAGGAGGAGCGCGCCATCGCGGTGATCCCCGGGGCGGTGCCGATCCACCTCGACCTGTTCCGCTCCGGCGAGGCGTTCGAGCAGCTGCCCCGCGACCGACGTGTCCTCATCCACTGCAAGGTCGGTGGCCGTTCGGCCGAGGCCACCCGGCTGGCCCTGCGGGCCGGTTTCGGCGACGTCGCGAACGTCGCCGGTGGCGTCGTCGCGTACGTGCGCGAGATCGACCCGTCGCAACCGGAATACTGAGTCGCGCGCCGGCGCACGACTCGTACGGCCGACGCGTCGGGCACGCCGTGCCCTGAACGTCCCTCTCCCGAAAGGACCCCGGTGGCTCTGGAGGACCACGCCGACCGCGTGCTCTCGCTCGTCGCGTCGATCCCGTCCGGCCGGGTGCTCGCCTACGGCGACGTCGCCAAGCGGCTCGGCGGCATGGGGCCGCGCACCGTCGGCTCGGTCATGAGCCGGTACGGCTCCGACGTGCCGTGGTGGCGGGTCATCCGCTCCGACGGCCGGCCGCCGCAGGGACTCGAGGACGAGGCCCTCGAGCACTGGCGCGCCGAGGGCACGCCGATGGTGCGCGGGCTCGTCGAGGGTGGCCGGGCCGACATGGGCGCGGCGCGCTGGGACTTCGGGGGAGCGTCCGCCCCGGGTGGCGGCACCGGTGCGCGCGGCGGGCTGCACCACGTCGAGATCTGGGTCGAGGACATCGCGGCGGCCGGCCGCGAGTGGGGCTGGCTGCTCAGCCGGCTCGGCTACCACCTCGGTGACGACTGGGGCCACGGCCAGGCGTGGGAGCTCGGCTCGCTCTACGTCGTCGTCGAGAGCGGCCCCGACGTCGAGAAGGGGCGGCACGAGCGCAAGCGTGCGGGGCTGAACCACCTTGCCTTCCATGGCGGCTCGCGCGACGAGGTCGACGCGGTCGTCGATGCGTGCAACGAGGGGGGATGGTCGCTGCTGTTCGCCGACCGGCATCCGTACGCCGGCGGCCCGCAGCACTACGCGGCCTACCTCGAGAGCGGCGAGGGGTTCGAGGTCGAGCTCGTCGCCGACTGAGGCCCGGGTCAGCGTCCGCCGGGGTGTTCGCGCCGACGGACGCGGCCCGGCCGGATCCCCCGGGGATAGGGGCGGTCCGGGTGGGGGAGGGCGTCGTGCACGATCCGGGGCAGCTGCGCCAGCGGGCGGCGCTGCTGCTCCTGCTTCCACTGCTCGTGCACCCGGGCCCGGTCCTCGAGGTCGAGCCGTGCCAGCACCTGCTCGACGGCGGCGAGGATCGAGCCGCGCAGCAGCCAGGACGACGCGTCCTCCCTGGCTCGCACGAGGACGAGCTCGGTGAGGATGGCCTGCGTCTCGCGCAGGATGTCGAGGCTCTCCGCCAGGGCCTTCTCGGTGTCCTGCTCGCGCCCTTCCGACTCGGCGACGACGAAACCTCCGAACGCGCGGAGGCAGTCGGCGCAGTCGTGCAGGACGACGGCGAACGCCCCGCGCAGCTCGTCGCCGTACGGGTCCTCCGGGGCATCCCGTGGCGGCAGCTCCGCGAGCAGGAGGGTGAACAGGGCGCGGATGGCCAGGAGGCACTGCTCGAGGGTGTCGAGGGCCGAGGCGAGGACCGGCTCGACGTCGACGGTGCCCAGGGCCCGCGGGTTGAAGCGTCGGCTCTCCCTCAGGTGGCCGATCGTCTCCGTGGCACGGGCCACCTCGCGGTTCGCCGAGCGGACCCGGTCGACCCACGCCGCGACCTGGTCACGGCTCACCGGGCCCTTCTCGAGCCCCTCTGCCGCGGCGTCCAGGGCGGAGGCCCCGGCCTCGACCACGCGCAGCAGCGCCTGCCGGGCCGCGCCGATGGGCATGGCCGGCGGGTAGGCGAGGTTGAAGGCCACCCCGACCGCGGCGCCGATGAGGGTGTTGACGATCCGGGTCTCGGCGGCGACGTCGTGGTTGCTGACCCCGAGGATCAGCATGGCGCTGATCGGCGTCTCGAGCGCCTGCTCGCCGAGGCGCAGCACCTTGGCCAGCAGCAGTGACGCGGCGATCGCCGCGGCGAGGCTCCACCACGTCAGGCCGCTCCACGTCGACAGGAGGGTGGCCACGAGGATGCCGGACAGCACGGCGCCGACCCGGACCGCGCCCATCCTGAGGGTCGAGAAGGCCGAGGCCTGCACGACGAGGAGCGCCGTGAGGGGGCCGGTGAGGTCGGGGGTGCCGGGGGTGATCGCCTGCGAGAGGACGTAGGCACCCACGGCCGCGGCCGTGAGTCGGAACACC
>JAEWFB010000606.1 GCA_023389095.1 Actinomycetes bacterium | reverse complement strand
CCCGGGTTGGCGCGGCCGGTGCGGATGCCCGCGAAGTCCTCCTTGAGGACCTCGACGGCCTTGTCCATCTTCTCCTCGGCCTCGAACATCGTCTCTTCGATCATGGCGGTGTGGCTTCCTCGTCCCTGGTGTCGGGTGGCTGCGGGTGGCTGGCGGTGTCTGGGTGCTGCGGGGCGGCCCGGTGAGCGCGCGGCTCGCGGTGTCGCGGTGGTCAGGCGTTGGTGACCAGCGTGCCGATCCTCTCACCGAGCAGGGCGCGGGTGATGTTTCCCGGCCCTTCCATGCCAAAGACGATCATCGGGAGCTTGTTCTCCATGCACAGGCTGAAGGCCGCGGCATCGACGATCCGAAGGCCGCTCGTGAGGCCCTCCTCGAAGGTCAGCGTGTCGTACTTCGTCGCCGTCGGATCGGTCTTGGGGTCGGCGGTGTAGACGCCGTCGACGCCGCTCTTGGCGATGAGCAGCGCGTCGCACTTGGTCTCCAGGGCACGCTGGGCGCTCACCGTGTCGGTGGAGAAGTACGGCATGCCGGCGCCGGCGCCGAAGATGACGACGCGGCTCTTCTCGAGGTGGCGGATGGCGCGACGCGGGATGTACGGCTCGGCGACCTGCTGCATCGCGATCGCCGACTGGACGCGCGTCTCGACGCCTTCCTTCTCGAGGAAGTCCTGCAGGGCCAGGCAGTTCATCACGGTGCCGAGCATGCCCATGTAGTCGGCGCGGGTGCGGTCCATACCGCGCTGCTGGAGCTCGGCGCCGCGGAAGAAGTTGCCGCCGCCGATGACGACGGACACCTGGACGCCACCACGGACGGCCTCGGCGATCTGCTTGGCGATCCCCGCCACGACGGCGGGGTCGAGCCCGATGGCTCCGCCGCCGAACACCTCACCGGAGAGCTTGAGCAGAACCCGGTGGAACGGGGTGGTCTGGGCGTCGGTCATGGGCGCGGGGCCTCCTCGTGGGATCCGTTCGCAGGGTCGATCGATCTTTCCACATCCCGTCAGGATCGACCGCATCGAGCCCGGGGCCCGGGCATCGTCAGGCGCGGAGCACCCCGGGCAGGGCCTCGGCGAGCCGCACGTAGTCGTCGTCGTCGTTGTACGGCGCGGCCGCGAGGCGCAGGTAGCCGCGGCCCTCGAACGCGACGGGCGGCACGACGAAGCCGGCGGCGTGCAGCACCTGCCACAGCGCCTCGGCGTCCTCGGTCGTCGACGCGATGCCGTCGGGCAGCGCGACGAGGTGCAGGCAGGGCGCGGACGGCAGGCCGCCGTGCGGTGCCGCGGTGCCGAGGGCGTCACGGACGCGGGCTGCACCCCGCACGAGCAGATCGGCGTTGCCCGTGACCTGCTCCCAGCCGCCGAGGTCGTGCCAGGCCGCGAGGCCGTCGGGCACGGCGACCCACGCGGAGTGGTCGACGGTGCCCTGCAGGTCGAAGCGCTCCGGGAAGGGCAGGCCGTGGCTCCACGAGGTCACGAGGGGACGCATCGCTTCGCGGTGCTCCGGCGCGGCCCAGAGCGTCGCCGCCGCCCGTGGCGTGTACGCCCACTTGTGCAGGTTGCCGGCCCAGAACGCGACCCCGAGGGCCTCGACGTCCAGACCGGGCAGGGCGCCGGGCACGTGCGCGGCATCGACGAGCACGGGCACGGGCGCCACGGCCGCGGCGACCTCGGCGACGGGCAGGACGAGCGCGGTGGGCGAGGTGATCTGGTCGATGACGACGAGGCGGGTGCGCTCGGTGACCGCGGCGGTGAAGGCGGCGACGACGTCGGCCGGGTCGGCGTCGACGGGAAAGGAGGCCGTGCGCAGCGTCGCGCCGCGCGCCTCGGCCGACCAGCCGGCCGTGAGGTAGCCGTGGTTGCTGACGACGACGTCGTCGCCGGGCCCGACCCCGAGGCCCTGGAGCACGACGCCGACGGCTTCGGTGACGTTGCGGACGAGCGCCGTCGAGTCGTCGGGCACGCCGATGAACGCGGCCGCCTCGCGGCGGGCGCCGGCCAGCGCGACGGGCAGGTCGTCGCGGAAGGCACGCATCGGCGCACCTTCGATGCGGGTTCGGGCCCGGTCCTGCGCCTCCCGCACGGCCCTGGGCACCGCACCGAACGCGCCGTGGTTGAGGTGGGTCAGGGCGGGGTCGAGCTCGAAGCGCTCGGCGATGTCACGACGCACCCGCACATCCTGCCTCAGCGGGTCAGGCCCGTCGTCAGCAGGGCACGGCACCGGTCCGCCTCGGCGCCCGTGGCCGGCGCGATCCCGAGCGACGCAGCCCGCGCGCGCCCGAGGTTCCATGCCAGGGCGTCGTCGCCGGTGGCGGGGTCCGGCGCCACCGCGCAGACCGCGATGTCACGAGGCAGGCCGGCGACGACCGTCGGCGCCGCGTCGGGGCCGAGCGTCGACAGGTAGGCGACGTCGAGCTTCCCCGTGGAGGCGTAGCGGTCGATGTTGCGCTGCGCCACCCAGGCCTCGGGGTTGAGGGCCCCGCCCAGCAGGACGAACGCGGCGACTGCCATGACCGCGGCACGCGGCAGCCACGACCCGTCGAGCCGGACGCCGGCGACGATGACGAGCACGACGAGCAGCCCGAGCAGCACCTCGAACGCGACGACGAGCAGCCGCAGCACCGTGAAGCCGTAGGCCTGCTGGTAGAGGTCGATCCGGTGCAGCGCCGACCCGACGACGACGAGCGTCAGGGCGCAGAGGGCACCGAGCACGACGCGCAGGACGAGTCGGTCGCGGGCGGTCATGCGCGGTGCCTTGCGCACGGCCAGCGCCACGGTCGCGAGCGTGAGCAACGTCGCCGCCGTGAGCTGGCCGAACCCCTGGTGCACGTAGTCGGCGTAGGTCAGGCCCGTCGTGCGCTGCACGTAGTCGTGCCCCCCGAAGAGGGCGGCCGCCTGGGCCACGACGAACGCGACGAAGACGGCCACGACCATCCCCACCGGCACGGCCCACTCCCAGGGCCGGGTCACCGGGCGGCCGGCCGGCAGGACGACACGCTCGACGCGCGGCGGGTTGAGCGCGACGTACGTCGCCGCGAGCAGCGCGCCACCCATGACGAAGCCGACGAAGAAGCGGAAGATGAGGCCGTCCCAGGCCAGCTGCGGCACGAGCTGGCTGGCCCACGAGCCGAAGATCGCGTCGCCCGAGGCGAACAGGCCGCCGAACACGACGAGGGCGACGAGCGAGATGGCCGCCGTGCGCACGACCGGCCAGACGACGGTGACGCGGCTCGTGGCGGCCACGGTGCGCCCGAGCAGGGGCAGTCCGCGCAGCGCCGCCAGCGGCCACGACAGGACTCCCGCGACGATCGAGGGCAGGCCGCGGGCGCCGGTCAGGGCCGTGGCGGTGAGCACGAGCCCCGTGAGCACGGCGAGCACCATGAGCCAGGGCGCGGCGCGCAGCACCGAGAGGGACGCGAGCCCGACGCACAGCACCGCGGTCGTGACCGTCCACCGGCTGTTCCGTCGACCGGTCGTGCGCCACAGCACCGCCCCGCCGACGACGAGCACCGCGAACAGCGCGACGCCCAGGTTGCGGTAGGGCAGCAGCACCGCCGACAGGACGCCGACGCCGACCGCGGTGAGCAGCAGCCGCGGCTGGGGGCGCAGGCCGGTCTCGGGCCAGAGGTCGCCGAAGAGCGTGTCGACGAGCGGACCGGGCACGGTCGCCGGCCGGGACGACGGGAGGGCCGACGGTGTCGGGGGCGGCAGCGCCGGGACGCTCGCGGCTCCGGCCGGGGTCGGGGTGGGCGCGGGCGCCATGGCGGTCTCCTTCGGTCGGTCCGGTGGTGCCGGGGCTGGTGGGGCTGGTGGCGCAGGTGGGGCGGGCTCGACGCTCGTGGGGTCGGTCGAGGTGGGGTTGCAGGGCAGGACGGCGCGCACGCGAGCGCCGGGGCGACCGGGCTCGCCCGACAGGGCCTGGATCGACCCGCCGTGCAGCTCGCACACCCAGCTGGCGATGGCCAGGCCGATGCCGGTGCCGCCACCGGCGTCGTCGCCGGAGCCGAACCGGTCGAAGACGCGTTCGGCGCGCTCCGGCGGGATCCCGGGACCCTCGTCGGCGACCTCGAGCCACCATCGGTCGGCCCCCTCACGACCCGCACTGACCGTCACCGTGCCACCGACAGGGCTGTGCCGGGCGGCGTTGTCGAGGAGGTTGGCCAGCACCTGTGCCAGGCGCGCGGGGTCGGCTGCGACCGTCAGGTCGCCGGGTTCGACCGAGACGGTGTGCCGCACGGTGCGGGAGCCGCGGAGGGCGCCGGGCCCGGCGGACGCGCCTGTGGCGGTGGTCGCGTCCGGGGCATCGGTCGCGCCCACGCGGGCCTCCCCCACAGCGCGCTCCACGAGGTCGACGACGCGCACCGGCGCGAGCTCGAGGCGGTCGGCCCCCCCGTCGACGCGGCTCAGGTCGAGCAGGTCGCCGACGAGCGAGCCGAGCCGCTCCGCCTGGGCGAGCGCGGTGCGCAGGACGGCGTCGTCGGGCCGCACGACGCCGTCGACGAGGTTCTCGAGCAGGGCCTGCTGGGCCGCGAGCGGCGTGCGCAGCTCGTGGGACACCGTGGCGACGAGCTGGCGCCGCTGCTGGTCGGCCGAAGCGAGGTCGCTCGCCATGGTGTTGAACGCCTGCGCCAGGGTGCCCACCTCGTCGGACGACGTGGCGGTGACGCGTCGGGAGTAGTCGCCCGTGGCCATCCGGGCCGCCGCGTCGGTCATCTCGCGAAGTGGCGAGGTCATGCCCCGGGCCAGCCACTGGGTGACGCCGAGGGCCGCGACCACGGTGACCGGGACGGTGAGCCAGCCCGGCACGCCCGCCCGGTCACCGATCTCCGCCACGACGATGGCCGCGACGATGCTCGCCCCGACGAGCAGGCCCAGCTTGGCCTTGACGGAGCGGACGCCGTCGAGCGGGCGCTCGGTGTTGAGGTGCGGCCTGGGGGCCGCGTCGGGGCGCGCGTCGGGCTGCGGCTTGGGCGCGGGGCGCGGTGACGCGGGAACGCTCACGACGCGTCCGTCCCGAGGGCGTACCCGACGCCGTGGACGGTGCGCACGCGGTCGCCGCCGATCTTGGCCCGCAGCGCCTTGACGTGGCTGTCGAGCGTGCGGGTGCGGCCGGCGTCGGCCCACCCCCACACCTCGCGCATCAGCTCGTCCCGGGTGCGCACGACGCCG
>JAEWFB010000631.1 GCA_023389095.1 Actinomycetes bacterium | reverse complement strand
CTCGGCATCTGGGCCCTCGTCGACCTCGTCCTCATCATCGTCGGCGCCTTCCGCGACAAGGAGGAGCGGCTCCTGCTCAACTGGTGACCCCGGCCGGTCAAGCGAAGGGTCGCGTGCGGACCCGCTCGACCGTCGCCGTCCGACTTCGGTTGCGTGTCAAGCGAATTCCGAGGACACCCAGTCGTGTCCGAATTGCCGGCGTACGCCCCGGTACGGGATGGGTACCGCGACTCAAACACCGGACCGACCCGTATCTGCGGCGGTGGTCGGGCTTCTGAGGTCTCGACAGCTTCGACCTCACAGGAAGACACCACCATGTCGCAGATCGCCGTCGACCGACCCGGTCGCCGCACCCACCGTCCCTCCACCGGCGCCGAGGGCACCGACCCGGGAGTCGTCGGCACCGCCATCACGATCGTCACCGCCGGCGTCGACCGCCTCCAGGCCTTCCTGGTCCGGTACAGCCTGCAGATCCTCCGCGTCAGCCTCGGCCTGGTCTTCCTCGGCTTCGGCGTGCTCAAGTTCTTCCCGGGCCTGAGCCCGGCGGAGGCCATCGCCTCGGCCACCATCGACCGGCTCACCTTCGGGCTCGTGTCGGGGCACGCCGCCGTGCTGCTCACCGCCGTCACCGAGACGGTCATCGGCCTGACGCTCGTCAGCGGAAAGTTCCTCCGCGTCGGCATGGTCGTCCTCGGGGGCGCGCTCATCGGCATCATGTCGCCGCTCGCGCTCTTCACGGCCGACCTGTTCCCGCACGGCCCGACGCTCATGGGTCAGTACGTCCTCAAGGACATCGTCCTCGCAGCCTCCGCCCTCGTCGTCTGCGCGTACGCCCTCGGCGCCCGCCTGACGCCGCGCGACTGACAGCGCGCGAGACACCACCCACGTCCCCGCCGCGGCCGGCCAGCACACCGGCCGCGGCGGGCGCACCAGCTCCGCGAAAACCCCACCGCCATCCCGTCGCCGGGAGCATCCTGCACTCAGGACCCGGCGCTCTTCGGACGAAAGGCGCATCATGACCGCCATCCCCGTGCCAAACACCGTGCCCCATGCCGGACCGCACACCTCCGACAGCCCGTCGGACCACCGTCCCTTCGCGGGCCGGCCCGACCCGGGCGTGCGCACCCACCGCTTCCCGGCCGCGACGTACCTGTGCCGCGAGGTGGCCCGGGAGGAGCGCGCCTTCGCGATGGCCGAGCTCGCCGCGTCCGGACGCCGGGCGTCGCGCCGCGTCGGGGCGCTCGCCCTCGTCGTGGGCGCCGCGTTCGTCGCGATGCTCGTGCTCCTGTCGACGGGACGGGCCTCCGACTCCCAGGGGGTCGCGCTGCTCGTCGGCGTCGGCGTCGTCATGGTCCTCGCCATCGTCGGGCTCGTCGTGGTGCTGCGGCGCCACGAGCGCGAGTACGACCGGCTCGCCGACCGGGTCCGCCGGTACGAGGCGCGCCTGCTCGAGCTGCGGGCCGCGCGCACCTCGACGAGTCGCTTAGCTCCGGGGCGGACCGGGGTGGATCCACCACCCGGGTTCGCCCCTGCCGCGTCCTCGCGTGGGTGAGGATGGCGAGCATGACCGACACCGTCTCGATCCCCACCGACGTGACCGTCCCCACCGACACCGGCGACGTGCCGACGCGGCTCTGGCTGCCGCCCGCCGGTGACGGACCGGGCATCGTCCTGCTCCAGGAGATCTTCGGCGTCAGCGCCTACGTCCGCCGCCGGGCCGCCGACCTCGCCGCGCTCGGCTACGTCGTCGCGGCCCCGGAGATCTTCTGGCGGCTCGGGGTCACCGACCCGGTCGAGGGCGAGGACGCGCTCCAGCAGGGCATGGGCCTCGCGCAGCGGCTCGACTGGCCGCAGGCCGTGCTCGACGCCTCGGCAGCGGTCGAGTGGCTCCGCGACCGCGACGAGGTGACCGGCGGCGTCGGGGTCGTCGGGTTCTGCTTCGGTGGCGGGCTCGGCTTCAACGTCGCGGCGCACCTGGAGTCCGAGGGCGCGACGCCGGTGGACGCGCTCGTCAGCTACTACGGGTCGGCGCTGCCGGGCCTGCACGACACCATGGCGGTGTCGGCGCCGAGCCTGCACCACTTCGGCCTCGCCGACTCGTTCATCGACACCGACACGGTGCGACGCATCGAGGCCTCGCTCGAGAAGGAGCCGCAGACCGTCGTCGTGACCTACGCCGGCGCCGACCACGCCTTCGACAACGACGACATGCCCTGGTTCCACGCCGGCGCCTCGGGCGAGGCGTGGGCCCGCACCGTCGAGTTCCTCGCCGAGCAGCTACCCACCGACTGAGGAGGCTCGCCGAGAAAAGTCCGACGGCCGTGTCGAACCCGCCGGCCCCCGCTCGACGTGGGGGTGAGTCGGCACCGGCCGACCACCCCACTCACCAGCACCAGACACGCACAGGAGCACTCCGATGACCCAGTACCTGTTGTCCGTCCACCACACCGCCGGCGAGCAGACGCCCCCGCAGGCCGAGATCGAGCGGATGTACGCCGACGTCGACGCGTTCAACCGCAAGCTCCAGGCCTCGAGCGCCTGGGTGTTCGCCGGCGGCCTCGTCGACCGGTCCGAGTCCAAGGTCGTCGACGCCACGTCCGGCGCCGACTCTGCCAGCGTCACCGATGGTCCCTTCAGCGAGGCCCGCGAGTGGCTCGGCGGCTTCTGGGTGGTCGAGGCCCCCGACCTCGAGGCCGCGCTCGCCATCGCCAAGGACGGCTCGCAGGCCTGCGGCGCCCCCGTCGAGGTGCGGCCCTTCCAGGGCGAGTAGTCCCCCGCCGGGTCGCTCCCTGCGGCCGGCGCTGCGGCCGGCGCTGCGGCCGGCGCCGCGAGCGCCGCCGCCTCGGCCCGCTCCTTGATGCCGAGCAGCATCTTGCGCGTCATGAGCGCACTGCCGGCGGCGAGCGGCTCGCACACCGCGCGCGAGGCGTGTGTCGTGTAGCCGTACCGCTCGCGCACGAGCAGCCGCGTCGTGAGCCCGGGGTGCTTGCGCACGACGAACGCCCACGAGAAGTCGTACGGCGGCCCGGGCTCGCCCTGGCGGGCCCGGCCGTCGACGACGCGCGAGTGCCCCACGTCGAGCGGGGGCCGGCGGGTTCGACACGGCCGT
>JAEWFB010000612.1 GCA_023389095.1 Actinomycetes bacterium | reverse complement strand
CGGCGAGGCTCAGGTCGGCAACCTTGTAGTCGAAGGACATGGGTGATCGCTTCCTCTGGTGGTCGGTGTGCAGACCCGGCGCGCCCCTCTGGGCCATCGTTCGCGGGTCATCACCCACGCCGGCGGTAGACCAGTCTAGCGATGTGGCCCGCCGGACCCCAATGCCGCTGTCGAACCCTGCCGCCGCACGCCTGCTCCCCCGACGGCACACGTCCGAGCCGGCAACACACCGAGCACGAGGGGCGGGCGGCCTCGAGGTGTGCGCCCGGCCCCCGGGTGTCGACGTCAGGCCGCCCGACGCCGCGACCTGACGACGGCGTCCTCGATGCGGCGGTGGATGCCGGCCGGGACGGAGAGCTGTCGCCAGATGACGCGCACGACCTCGTGCCGCTCGTCGCGGATCGCATCCTCGCGGACCTTCTCCTCGAAGAGCGAGGCCTTCTCCCCGCCGTCCACGCGGGCCCGGTACTTCACGGCTCCGTCGAACTCCAGGACGACCGGGTGCTCGTCGAGGAGGAAGTCGACCCGTTTGGGGCCCAGCCGGGTGTCGACCCAGACCTGCGGCGTGGCCGGGATCCCGAGGTCGCGCAGCACCGCAGCCAGCCGGGTCTCCCCCGGCGACTCGTGCCGGCCATCGGCGTGGGCGAGAGCGGCGCGGACCGGTGCGATCCCGGTCCGGCCCTCGAACAGATCGAGCGCCTCGTCGAGTCGACGCCGGTCGGTCAGTCCGAGGTGCAGGGCCGCGTCGGCGCCGATGAGGGCGTCCACGGGGCCGTTGAGGATCCCGGCCTGTACCAGCGCGACGGCCGGCGGGACTCCAGGGCCACGGCTGGTCTCGATGACCGGCAGGGCGCTGATCCGAGGGTGCAGACGGTACCCGGCCCGGGTGCGCGAGCCGCGGTCGGCGGTGCGCGTCAGGTGGACGACCGACAGGTCCGCACGCCACACCGGGATGCCCGAGGCGAGCAGCATCGAGTGGTGGCTCGCGGCGGCGCGACCCTCGAAGTGCCGCAGGAGCGCTCGCAGCGTCAGCAGATGGCGGTCGACCTCGCCGTTCGGCTCGCGGGTGGCGAACCAGCCACGCGCGAGCCGGTGGAGGCGACCGGAGCGGCACAGCGCCTCGATGTCGTGGGAGGTCAGCCCTCGCCCACGCAGCGCGGCGGTGTCGACGACGTCGTCGGGACGGAACGGGACGAGGTCCATGGGGATGAGGATCGCCCCCCGACCCGCAGGAGGGCGCCGGACCAGCGGTCGCCTGTGGAGAGCACGCCCGACCTCCGACGGGTGTGGACGACGCAGCGCGTCAGCCGGGCATCCGCGGGTCATCCGAACACCGTGCCCGGCGGGGCTGCCACCACAAGGTGTGCGGGCGCCCGGACGGCGTGCGCCGGGCCGTACGGCGCGCCCGCGGGCGCCGGCTCGGCGTCGCGTCGGCAGGCGTCGCGTCGGCGGGGGTCAGTGGGTGGCGGGCCTGGAGCGCCGCGGGACGACGTGGAGCACCGCCACGATCACGGCACCGACGACGAGACCGATGAGCGCCGAGGCGAGGGTGTTGACGAGCCAGGCGAGGAGCCCGCCGACGCCCGCCACTGCCCCGACCGCCTCCTCGAGGTGGTGCACCTGGCCGTAGAGCCAGTGCCAGCCGAGCTCGTCGACGCCGACGAGCAGGATGTGCCCACCGACCCAGAGCATCGCGGCGATGCCGACGGTCGAGAGCACCGACAGCAGCCGCGGCATGCCCTTGACGAGGGCGCGGCCGACGCGCTGCGCGGCGCCGGACTCCCGCCGGGCGAGCGCCAGGCCCACGTCGTCCATCTTGACGATGAGCCCGACGACGCCGTAGACGAGCGCGGTGATGAGCACCGCGACGATGACGAGGATGATGAGGCGCGAGAGGAACGGCTCGGTGTCGACCTCGTTCAGCGCGATGACCATGATCTCGGCCGACAGGATGAAGTCGGTGCGGATCGCGCCCGAGACGACGGCCTTCTCGTCGACCTCGCCGGCCTCGGCCTCCGCCTCGTGGTGGCCCGAGACAAGCTCCCAGACCTTCTCCGCGCCCTCGTAGGCGAGGTAGGCGCCACCGACCATGAGGATCGGCGTCAGCAGCCACGGCACGAACTGGCTCAGCACCATGATGACCGGCAGGATGATGAGCAGCTTGTTGCGCAGCGACCCCATCGCGATCTTGCGGATGATCGGCAGCTCGCGCTCGGGCTCGAGGCCCTGCACGTAGCGGGGGGTCACCGCGGTGTCGTCGACGACGACGCCCGTGGCCTTGATGCTGGCCTTCGTCGCCGCCGCGCCGACGTCGTCGACCGAGGCGGCCGCGAGCTTGACGAGGGCCGCGACGTCGTCGAGGAGCGCTACGAGTCCACCTGCCATGCGCCCAGCCTAGGGCCCGTCCCAGCGTTCTCTCAGGGAGCGGTCCCCGACGCGTCGGCACCCCGCACCGCGACGCCCGGACCTCAGGCGGGCGGGTCGACCTCGAGGCCGAGGAGGGCGTTCTCGACGACCTCGGCGAGGGCGGGGTGGATCCAGTACTGGCCGCGCGCGACGTCGTGCACGTGGGAGCCGGTGGCCATCGCCTGCACGAGCGGCTGGACGAGACTCGTCGCGTGCGGCCCGAGCAGGTGGGCGCCCAGCAGCCGACCGGACCGTGGGTCGGCGACGAGCTTGCAGACACTGGTCGTGTCCTCCATCGCCCACCCGTACGCGGTGTCGCCGTAGCGCTGCACGAAGGTCACGTGATCGACACCGGCGTCGACGCAGTCCTGCTCGCTCAGGCCCACGGTCGCCACCTGCGGGTGGCTGAAGACGCCCGAGGGCACGTGGGCGTGCGGCAGCCGGCGCAGGTCGTCGGGGTGCACGAGGTTGTGCGCGACCGTGCGGGCCTCGGCGTTGGCGACGTGCTTGAGCTGCCACGGCGAGCTGACATCACCGAGCGCCCAGACACCGGGCAGGTTGCTGCGGCCGTGCTCGTCGACGACGATCCGCCCGTCCTCGTGCAGCCGCAGGCCGACGGCCTCGGCCCCGAGGTCGTCGGAGTTGGGGCGGCGGCCGGTGGCCACGAGCAGCAGGTCGCCCTCGACGCACGTCCCGCCGGTCAGGTGGACCCGGAAGGCGCCGCCGTCCAGCGGCTCGAGGGAGGCCACCTCGACGCCGGTGCGCACGTCCCACTGCTCACGGGCCAGGTCGGTGAAGCGCTCGGAGATCTCGGTGTCGAGGTGGCGCAGCAGCTGCCGGCTGCGGGCCAGCACCGTGACGTGCACGCCGAACGCCGAGAACACGTGCGCCATCTCGGAGGCGATGAAGCCGCCGCCCACGACGACCATCCGCCGGGGCAGCTCGTCGATGCGCATCACGGTGTCGGAGGTGTGGAACGGCACGCCGGAGGCGGCGACGACGTCGGGGACGACGGGCCGCGTCCCGGCCGCGACGACGACCTGGTCGGCCGTGACGACCTCGGTGCCGCCCGCCGCCAGCTCGACCGTGAGCTCGCGCTCACCGGTGAACCGCGCGTGACCGAGGACGGCCGACGTGTTCGGCCCCTCCTGGCGGTAGCGCAGGCCACCGACCGAGATCGGGTCGATCCGGCCGAACACGCGGTCGCGCACGTCGCGCCAGCGCACGCCCTCGAGCGTCGCGTCGACGCCGTAGCGGGCCGCGTCCCGCACCGCGTCGGCCACCTCGGCGGCGTAGACGAACATCTTCGTCGGGATGCACCCCACGTTGATGCAGGTGCCACCGAAGGTGCCGCCCTCGATGACCGCGACGCGCTTGTCGGCGAAGTCAGGGGTGACGAGCGAGTTGCCGCTGCCGGTGCCGATGATCGCGAGGTCGTAGTGGGCCACGCCCGCAGCCTACGGACGCGTGGCCCACCGGACGCGTTCGGCACCCGACCGGCTCGTGGCAGGCCCGACGCTGCTGGGGTTCAGCGGACGCGTGCGCCGCGCAGCAGCTCGACGTGGGGCGAGGTCGCAGGGTCGAAGCCCAGACCGAGGGCCAGGTAGGTGGCGGCGAAGTCGGTGAGGGCGACGTGGTGGGCGAAGCGCAGCAGGGGGTCGTCGGCCGGGGCGTCGACGAGCGAGATGCGCACGCCGGCGTCCTCGGCGACGGAGACGATCGTCGAGGTGAGGTGCGCCTCGGGGCCGTCGCTCGTGTCGCGAAGCATGATGAGTCGCAGCGGAGGCCGCGTCGGCCCGTCGAGGAACGGGTCGGCGAAGATGTCGTCGGTGCCGCCCTCGGCCTCGCCGCCCGCGAGCGGCCCGTCGAAGCAGGCGACGATCTGGCTCGCCGCGTCGGGCAGGGCACCGTGGGCCACGGGCACGCGGCCGGTGCGGCCGAACATCGAGGCCGCCCGACGTGCCGCGACTGCGCCGAACGGCCCCTCCCCCAGGACGATCGGCGCCGACTCCGCGACCTCGGTGGCCAGCACCTTGGCCGGGTTGACGAACGACTCCGAGGCGGGCCTCGCCTCGGTGGCGCACCGGTCGAGGACATCCGCGAGGGCCTCGAGGGTGTCGCCGCCGACGGAGGCGATGCCGAGCGCGTCGGCGGCCAGCAGGGCCGGCGTCGCCTGGGCCCACATCGAGGTACGCGACGACGACCCCGACACCGGGATCGGCACGTGCACGCCGCGGGCCCGGGCACTCACCTCGGCGAGCGGGGAGTCCGGCGCCCCGATCGTCAGCAGCGAGGCCCCTCGGCGCTGGGCCTCGGCGGCCAGCGCGAGCGTGCCTGCGGCGCGACCGGACTGCGACACGGCGATGACGAGGTCGAGCGACCCCACCCAGCCCGGGAGCGGGCCGGCCGAGCAGCTCTGGACCGGAAGCGAGGCGCCGGTGCGCGCGAGCGCCTCGAAGAGGTCGGCGACCCCGGCCGAGCCACCCGCGGCCGCCACGACGACGGCCCGAGGGTCGACGTCACGCAACCGAGCCAGACCGGCATCGGACGCCGCGGCGAGCGAGCGCCGCACCTGGGCGCCGGCGGAGGCGAGGGCGCGCAGGGTGTCGCTGCGGTCGAGGGACGCGAGCGTCCCCTCGTCGTCGAGGCGCGTCTCGTCGAACACGGCGGAGACCGTGTCAGCCGTCGATGCGCCGGGCGAGGTCGACGAGCAGAACGGGAACCCCGGACTCGACCGGGAAGGCGAGACCGTCTGTGGCACAGCGCAGCTCGGGCATCTCGCCCGATCCGGTGTCGTGGGTGGCGTCGGTCAGCTCGCCCTTGCACTGCGGGCAGCGGAGGATGCCGCGCAGCCACGGCTCGATGGTCTGCTGAGTGGTCACGATGCATCTCCTGCGTCGGTCGGTCGGGTCGCCGGGTCTGCCACGAGGTCGCCCGACCGGATGAGGGCGAGCATCTCGTCGCGGACGCGCTCCATGGTCTCACGGTCGGCGACCTCGACGTTGAGCCGTAGCAGCGGCTCGGTGTTGGACCCGCGGACGTTGAACCACCAGGTCGGCTCTTCCCCTGCGGGGCACGTCACCGTGAGGCCGTCGAGCTCGTCGATGCCGGCGTCGCGGACCTGCGCCCACGCGCGGACCTGCTCGATGACGGCGGACTGGTCCTCGACGGTCGAGTTGATCTCGCCGGAGGCGACGTAGCGCTCGTACTCGCTGCACAGCTGCGACAGCGGGGCGTCCTGCTCCCCCAGCGCCGCGAGCACGTGCATCGCCGCGAGCATCCCGGTGTCGGCGAACCAGAAGTCGCGGAAGTAGTAGTGGGCCGAGTGCTCACCGCCGAAAACCGCTCCGGCGCGGGCCATCTCGGCCTTGATGAAGGAGTGGCCGACGCGGGTGCGGACCGGCGTGGCCCCCTGCTCGGCCACGATCTCGCGGACGGCGGCGCTCGAGATGACGTTGTGCACGATCGAGATCTCGCGGTCGCCGTCAGCCCGGGCGCGAGCGACCTCACGGACAGCGACGAGACCCGTGACGGCGCTCGGCGACACGGGCCGGCCGTCGGCGTCGACGACGAAGCAGCGGTCGGCGTCGCCGTCGAAGGCCAGGCCGATGTCGGCGCCGTGCTCGCGGACGGCAGCCTGCAGGTCGACGAGGTTGGCCGGCTCGAGCGGGTTGGCCTCGTGGTTGGGGAAGGTGCCGTCGAGCTCGAAGTACAGGGGAACGACCTCGAGCGGCAGCTCAGGCAGGCCGGCGGCGGTGCCGAGGACCGCGGGCACGGTGTGGCCGCCCATGCCGTTGCCGGCGTCGACGACAACCTTGAGCGGGCGGCTGCCGGACAGGTCGACGAGCGAGCGCAGGAAGCCGGCGTAGTCGCCGAGCAGGTCGCGCGCGGTGACGCTGCCGGGGCCGCCGACCGGCTCGGCGAGCCCGGTGCCGCCGTCCAGGAGCCACTGGGCGAGGTCGCGGATCTCGGCGAGCCCGGAGTCCTGACCGACCGGACGCGCGGCCGACCGGCACATCTTGATGCCGTTGTACCGCGCGGGGTTGTGGCTCGCGGTGAACATCGCGCCCGGGGCATCGAGCGCGCCGCTCGCGTAGTAGAGGCCGTCGGTCGAGCACAGCCCGATGTGGACGACGTCGACGCCGCGCGAGGTCACACCGGCCGCGAAGGCCTGCGACAGCTCGGGCGAGCTCGGGCGCATGTCGTGGCCGATGACGATCGCAGCACTGCCGTCGGGGATGGCCACGACCTCGGCGAACGCGGCGCCGATGGCGCGGGCCACGTCGGCTGAGAGCTGGTCAGGGACGATCCCCCGGACGTCGTAGGCCTTGACGAAGTCGACGAGTTGAGGCACGGCCCCACCCTAGTGGTCAGGTGTCGCGCAGGATCCGAAGGTGTCCGCGACGGCCGGACTCGACGACACCGGCCTGGGCCTCGGCGGCCGCCTGGCCGCGCGGGTCGGTGCGCTCGCTCGGACGCGGCTGGCGCGGTCGGGCCGCCTCGCGGACGGCGTCGGCCAGGGCGAGCAGGTCGTCGCCGGCCAGCTGCGGCTCGGGGAACTCCCCGCCCACGCGGACGACGTCCCAGCCCCGCGGTGCGGTCATGCGCTCGGCGTGCTCGAGGCAGAGGTCGTAGGTGTGGGGCTCGGCGTACGTCGCGAGCGGCCCCACGACGACGGCCCGGTCGGCATAGGCGTAGGTCAGGGTGGCGACGGCAGGGCGCGCGCACCCCGTCTTCGAACAACCACGTGTCAGACCCACGTCCGGGGACTTTAGTCGCACGGTCGGGCCAGGACGAATCACCACGCCGGGGACACGTCGACGTCCTGCCCGGTGGGCGCCGTGGCCGGATCTAGAGTGGAGCCGTGAGCACCACCAGCAGCACCACCGGCAGCACCGCCTCGCGGCCGACGCCCCGTCGCCGTGACCGGCACGGGCGCGGCCGGCGTGGACCGCTCGCGTGGCCGCCGGTGCCGGCGATGGTCTCGCGCCGCGACGAGTTCGACGACTACGTCCTCGACGCCGCGGCACGGCTCGAGGCGACGTGCGGGCGGGCCTTCCCCGCGGTGGAGTTCGCGGTCGAGGACGTGCCGCGCGGTCCTGCGGCCTGGGACCATCGCGAGGTGCCGCTCGGGCGGCTCTTCCCCGCCACCGGTGCCCGTCCGGCGCGGATCGTCGTGTACCGGCGCCCCGTCGAGACCCGCGTCTCGGACCGTCGCGACGTCGCAGCCCTCGTCGCCGACATCGTCACCGAGCAGGTCGCCGGCCTCCTCGGGGTCTCCCCCGAGGAGCTCGATCCCGGCTTCGGGGACTGACGCGCGTCAGTTGCGGACCTGGCGCACCGGGACCGACAGCGCCCGCACCGGCGCGGGCACGACCGCGGCGATCGAGAACGTCGGCACGCCGCCGTCGTTGCCGACGACCGAGACCGCACCGCGCACGTCACCGCTCGTCGGCACGACCCAGACGCTGTCGGCGTCGCCGAGGTCGGTGGCCACGGTCGAACCGGCGGGGACGTCGACGGTCGAGGTACGGGCCGAGGGCCCGGTGCCGATGCGCACCTGCACCCGCGAGGCCGCCTCGCCCGAGGTGAGCAGCAGCCGCTTGGTGGTGCCGGCAAGGCCCGGCAGCAGCACCCCGCCCACCCCGCTGAGCCGCGGCGCGGCCGGGGTCCAGGCGAAGTCGCCCATCTTGTCGGCCGTCGTGCCCCGGCGCTCGGTCCAGGCCGCCGCGACGAGCGCGTGGTCGGAGCGCACGCCGAGGCCGTACGCGCCCGTGGTGCGTGGGATCGCGACGTCGACGGTCGAGCCGGCGGGCACCCGCACGGCACGCAGCTCGTCGGGCTGGACGGGGCCGGCGTCGGTGAGCAGGCGCAGCTGGGCGAGGGCCTCGGTGCCGCCGGGGTTGGCCAGGCGTGCCCACACCGGGCCTGCGGCATCGATGCCGGGAACGACGAGGTCGGTGCCCGGCGTCGCCGCCCGGGTGGCGTCGTCGATGCCGCGCGCCGTGGCACCGTCGATCCACTGCTCGTCGAGGACCGCGGACACGACGCCGCCCGTGGCCGAGACGTGCACGACCGGGCCGGCCTCGTCCGGCGCGACGGCGTCGAGGGACACGACGACGCGCGAGCGCGGGGCGACCGAGAGGCTGCGGTCGCCGGTGCCCGGCACCCGGCCCTGCCGGCCGAGCACCTCGGTGGTGACGGTGACGGCGTTGGCGCCCGGGTTGGTGACGACGACACGCTCGGTGCGCGAGGCGCCCGCCCCGCCACCGACGAGCCACACGTCCGACGAGGGCAGCTGACAGGGCGTGACGGCCAGGCCTCGGTCGTCGTCACCGGTGTGCTTCCACACCTGGGTGGCCACGAGTCCCGGGGCGAGTCCCCTGACCCCACGGGCGAAGACGGCGTCGGCGGTCTTCGCGGCAGCACTGACGAGCGAACCGGCGGCGTCGCCCTGGGCCAGGCCCGAGGCGTCGCGGCCGCTGAGCAGCGACAGGCCGCCGCCGCTCGGGGCGCCTGCGACGACGCCGGGGTCGGGAGCGGCGGCAGCCACCGTGACGTCGGCCTGGACGTCGCGCAGGCCGACACCACCGAGCCGCTGCTGGCCCGGGCACACGAGGGTGGCGTCGTCGACGAGGACGCTCGACGTCTCGGGCAGACCGGCGCGCTCGCCGGGAGCCGCGAGCTGCAAGGACCCGCTGACCCGGGTGGCTCCGACGGCCACACCGGCCGCGACGACGGCCACGGCGGCGGCCCGGACGATGCCGGCAGCCCTGCTCATGCGCGCCTCCTCGAACGGCGGTTGCCGAAGGGCAGCGCCATGAACACGACGAACGCGAGCAGCGCCGCCTGGCCGATGCGCCACCACGGCTGGGCGGCCGCGAGGTCGACGCGCAGCGCGCCGGCCCCCGGCGGGAGGTCGTAGCTGGGCTGCGTCGCACCGGGGACCGGGCTGAGCGTGGCACCGTGGTAGGTGACGACAGCGTGCTGGGCCCACTCGGACGGCTCGGCGAGGACGAGGCGTCGCGGGCCCGACGCGGCCGGCAGCGCCGTGTCGACGGCGGCGTGCGGGCCGACCGTCGGGACGACGGCGAGCACGGCACCGGAGCGGTCGACGAGGCGAGCCCGTGACGGGGCCGTGGTGTCCTCGGCCCCGCGGCCGGCCGGCAGCGGCCGCACCTTCCAGAGCACCCCGTGATCGCTGCTGCCGAGCCGGCTCAGGCCCTCCGCGGCGTCGAGGCGGCGGGACAGGGGGCTCTCCGCGCCACCGGCCACCTGCACGAAGCCGATCCCGAGCCGGGCCAGCGACGAGGCGTCGAGCGCGTCGGCGGCTCGGCCACCGACGAGAGCGGCGACGGCGGTCACGAGAGGTGCGGCGTCGGCGTCGGGCCGGCGGTCGAGGTCGCGCAGGAGCTCGCCCGGCTCCTGCCCGGCGAGGACGAAGTCGACGACGTCGTCGGACGGACGCAGCAGCAGGAGACGGTTGCCGAGCGGACCGGTGGCCTGGTCGACGGCGACCGCGGGCAGCGTGGCCTGCCCGACCGAGAGCGTGTGGCCGGCGCCACGGACGGCCCAGACGCCCGCGCCGGCGAGCGCCGACCCCGTGACGAGCACGACGGCGGCGACCGCGCCCGCGAGGCGCAGC
>JAEWFB010000609.1 GCA_023389095.1 Actinomycetes bacterium | reverse complement strand
ACGTCCAGTCGCCGATCCCGTCGCTCAACGCGATCTCGAACCACGACTCGCCGATGTTCGACACGAACATCCCCGACATCTACCGCTTCCAGATCTGGAAGCAGGAGTTCGAGAAGAAGGGCCCGGCAGGCCTCAACATGATGTGGCTCTCGAGCGACCACACCGGCGGCACGCCTGACGCACGGGCCCAGGTGGCCGACGGAGACCTCGCGGTGGGCCGGGTCGTCGACGAGATCTCGCACAGCCCGTACTGGAAGGACTCGGCGATCTTCGTCGTCGAGGACGACAGCCAGAACGGCGCCGACCACGTCGACGGCCACCGGGCCCCGATCCAGGTGATCAGCCCGTACGCCGCGCACGGCAAGGTCATCAGCACGTACTACTCGCAGATCTCGATGATCCGCACGATCTCGCAGATCCTCGGCGCGCAGCCGCTGAACCAGAAGGTCGCGGCGGCCTCGCCGATGTTCGACGCCTTCCAGTCGACGCCGGACTACACGCCGTTCGACGCGGTTCCCAACCAGGTTCCGCTCACCGAGGGCGTCGCGACGCCGCCCGCGTGCGGTGTCGACACGCTCGGCCGCACGGGCGCCGCCGCGGATGCGGTGAACGCCAAGGTGGCCGCCGAGACCGCCGTCCCGGCGGCACAGAAGCAGGTGGCCGCGGCCTGGGACGCGTGGCGTCAGTCGAAGAGGCTGGCGGGCAACGGTGCCGTCGCCGACTTCGCCAACGCCGAGCAGATGAACCGCTTCACGTGGTACCAGGCGCACGGCTGGAAGACCCCGTACCCGGGCGACCGCACGGTCCTCGCGCCGTCGCAGGTTCCGGGCGCCGACCTGCCGCCGGCGGAGAACGAGTGATCTGACTCCGTTCGGCCCGGATCGAAACGCGCTGGGGCAGCACCTGATTCGGGTGCTGCCCCAGCCGTTGTCCCCGCGTCGACGGCGCCCGGGCCGGCCGAGCGCCCGTGCCGGACGGGTGGCCACGGGGCCGATTTGGTCTTTCCCGGGGGCGTCGTCTAGGGTTGAGACATACCGACGCGGGGTGGAGCAGCTCGGTAGCTCGCCGGGCTCATAACCCGGAGGTCGCAGGTTCAAATCCTGCCCCCGCTACCAATCGCGTCAGGCGAGACGAAGGCCCGGACCATGAGGTCCGGGCCTTCGTCGTATCCGTCGCACCGGTCGTGCCTGGTGGCCGCGGTGGTCCAGGGGCGGAGTGCCTCGCCGGTCAGGCCTGGGCGCTGCGGGTCGCGGCGATGACCGTGGTGAGCGAACGGTGCAGCTCCTGCAGCTGCGACACCTCCATGCCGAGCCGGGCGATGACCTGCGGCGGCACGCCGAGGGCCTGCTCGCGCAGCTCGCGCCCCGCCGGAGTCAGGCTGACGTGGAGCGCCCGGTCGTCGGAGGGGTGCGGGTCGCGACGCACGAGCCCCGCGGCCTCGAGCCGCCGGACCAGCGGCGACACGGTGGCCGGCTCGAGGCTGAGCAGGTCGCCGATCTCCTTGACCGTCAAGGGCGCCCGCTCCCACAGGGCGAGCATCACGAGGTACTGCGGGTGCGTCAGTCCAAGCGGTTCCAGGACGGGCCGGTAGAGGCCGATGACGTTGCGGGCCGCGACCGCGAGCGCGAAGCACACCTGCTGGTCGAGCCGGAGCAGGTCGTCGGGAGAGGGCCCGGCGGCGGAGGGCGCGCCGGAGACAACCGGGCCTGCCGTGGCGGGGTCGCGTGGGTGCTCCGCGTGGGTCGTGTCGTGCTCGGGTGCCGTCACGGCGTCGCCTCCGGTCCTCGTCGCTGCCACCACAGGATAGTATGTGCACTAACCATCAGTGCACTAACGATCCTTCCGAGGTGGTCCTTCATGCCGCGATCCTCCCGCACCGGGCGCCTGTCGCTCGCCTACCGCGTCGGCTATGCGTTGCGGATGCTCGGGCTCTCGATCTTCGGCCCGGCACAGCTCGGCGAGGCCAACGACCCCAAGGAGCGACTGCGCCGCGAGCGGGCCGCGCGTGAGGCCGCGGCGGCGTCCGCCCGCGACGACGCGCGGCGCTGACCGCGTCGGGACGCGGTGCTGACCGCGTCGGGACGCGGCGATCCTGCGACAGGGCTCGGCTCGGACGTTCGTCCGCCGGACGCCTCGGACAGCGGCGTCAGTGACCCTGTCCACGTACGGGGGCCGCGCCCGCGGCGCGGCCCGTGACGAGGCTCGTCGCGGGCAGCTCGAACCAGCGCAGGTGGTCGAAGTCCACGTCGACGCTGCCGGCGCCGCAGGTCACCGGCTCGGCCTCGGCGAGGATGCGCCGCGCCTCCGCCAGGTGCTGACCGAGGGCCTCCTCGCCGAGGCGGTCCGTCTGCCTCGGGTAGCGCAGGCCCTCGGGCCCGAAGGACACGTCGCGCAGGCGCAGCGGCGGCTCCACCGGGCCGTTGCGGTGGCGCCAGAGCCCCGTGCCGGGCTCGAAGGAGTAGTCGCCGAGCAGGCGCCAGCCCTCGCGGGCGACGAGCCGGACCGCCTCGATGACGTAGTCGGCCACCGCGTCGGAGATGAAGTAGTTGAAGTTGATGCGCACCCAGCCGGGCTTGATGCCCTCGCAGCCGCGCCCGATCTCGCGCTCGAACTCGTGCGAGCGCTCGAGGTCGATGCCGAGCAGGTGGTGACCGTACGGGCCGGCGCACGAGCACCCGCCGCGTGACTGGATGCCGAAGAGGTCGTTGAGGACCGCGACGACGAAGTTGTGGTGCAGGTACGGGCCGTCCGGTGCGTGCACGACGAACGAGACGATCGACAGGCGCTCGGCATCGAGGTTGCCGAGGATCTGGATGGCCGGCTCCTGCGTCCAGGCCTCGACCGCGCGCCGCAGGAAGACGTCCTCGCGGGCCCGGATCGTCTCGACCCCCACGGCCTGCTTGAGCGCGAAGACGAGTCCGGCGCGGATCGACTCGACGATGGCCGGGGTGCCGCCCTCCTCGCGGTGTGCCGGGTCGGTGAGGTAGTCGTGCGCGGCGGGGTTGACGTAGGCGACGGTGCCGCCGCCCGGCACGTCGGGGACCCGGTTCGTCAGCAGCCCGCGGCGCACGACGAGGACGCCCGGCGTGGCGGGCCCGCCGATGAACTTGTGCGGGCTGAGGAAGATCGCGTCCTTGTGGGCGAGCGGGCCGGCGACGCCGCGCCCGCCGCGCCCGTACATCTCGATGTCGACGTACGGCCCGGCGGCGGCGAAGTCCCAGAAGGCCAGGGCCCCGTGCTCGTGCAGGAGCGTGGAGATGGCGTCGGTGTCGGTGACGATGCCGGTGACGTTGCTCGCCGCCGAGAACGAGCCGATGCGCAGCGGTCGGTCGGCGTGCTCCTCGAGCCGGGCCCGCAGCACGGCGAGGTCGACGTGGCCGTCGAGGTCCTGGGGGATGACGACGACGTCGGCGACGCACTCGCGCCACATGACCTCGTTCGAGTGGTGCTCGTAAGGGCCGATGAAGATCACCGGCCGCTGGTCGGATGGCACGAGATCGCTGGCGTGCCAGCGGTCCTCGAAGTTCGAGGGCACCCGCAGGCCCAGGATGCCGACGAGCTTGTCGATGGCGCCGGTGCAGCCCGACCCGGCGAACACGACGACGGTGTCGTCGTCGCCGCCGACCGCGTCGCGGATGGTGCGGCGCGCGTCCTCGCGCAGTCGGGTCGTCTGCAGGCCGGTGCCGGAGCTCTCGGTGTGGGTGTTGGCGTAGCGGGGGAGCACCTCGTCGCGGACGAAGTCCTCGATGAAGCCGAGGGCGCGGCCCGAGGCCGTGTAGTCGGCGTAGGTGACCCGGCGCGGACCATAGGGCCCGACCATGACCTGGTCGTCGCCGATGACGGCGGCGCGGATCGTCGCGAGCAGGTCGGTCTCCGGGGTGGTGCTCATGACAACAACCATAGCGTCAGGTGATGCTATTCGCCACAACCATAACCATTGATTAATCAATGGGTGGGGGGGTAGCCGGTCCTGCGCGCACCGACGCCCCGCCGACCGGGTCGACGGGGCGTCGGTGCCGAGGAGGGCCGGTCAGTGCGCGTCGGCGACGCAGATGACCGCGCCGTGGCCGCCCGAGGTGGACGCGCTCGTGAAGGCTCCCTGCGCGCCGTGCTTCTCGCAGAGGGCCAGCGCAGCGCTCTCGCCCGTGTCTGCGGCGTCGGTGTCGATGAACGTCACCGTGCCGAGCGCGTCGGAGGACGAGCAGTCGGTCTTCGTGAAGTCGTCGGAGCCGACGGCGGCCACGCACTCGCCGACCTTGATGTCGTGGGTGCCGTCGTCGGCCGTCAGCGTGCGGACGGTGAAGACGAGGACGAGCGCGATCGCCGCCCCGCCGATGCGCTTGAGCAGCGCCGTGCGCTTGCCGGTGGCCTGAGCCGCGGCCGGCGGCACGGGCGGTGCGGCCGGTGCGGTCGGTGCGGTCGGCACGGTCTGGGCCGGCGGCGTCGACGACGACGCGTCGGGGGTGGGCTGCTCGGACATGGGTGGATGGCTCCTCGTGGAGAAAGGTGTGGCCCCTGGTGGTGGCCGCTGCGGGCCCCGACGGCGGCGTGCGCGGCCGGCCAGCAGATCATGGCGGGTCCGACGGGCCCATGGCGTCGGGATGCGACGCGGTCCGATCACGAGTTCGCATCGTTGTCGCATAGGGTCGAGCGCGTGACGTCGATCTCCTACCCGCTCGCGGAGCACACGCTGGCCAACGGCCTGCGCGTCATCGTCAGCGAGGACCACGCCGTGCCCAACGTCGCCGTCAACCTCTGGGTCGGCGTCGGTTCACGCCACGAAGCGCCCGGACGCACCGGCTTCGCCCACCTCTTCGAGCACCTGATGTTCCAGGGCAGCCGCAATGTCGCGTCGGGAGAGCACTTCTCGGCGCTCATGGACGAGGGTGCGCGCCTCAACGCGACGACGTGGTTCGACCGGACGAACTACTTCGAGACCGTCCCGACCGGCGCCCTCGACCTGGCGCTCTGGCTCGAGGCCGACCGGCACGGCTACCTGCTCGATGCGGTCAACCAGGAGAACCTCGACAACCAGCGCGACGTCGTCAAGGAGGAGAAGCGCCAGCGGTATGACAACGTCCCCTACGGCACCGCCCTCATCGACATCTACGCGACCTCCTTCCCGGTCGACCACCCCTACCACCACCCGACGATCGGGTCGATGGAGGACCTCGACGCCGCCACGGTCGAGGACGTCCACGCCTTCTTCCGCGCGCACTACGGACCCAACAACACGGTCCTGACGCTCGTCGGCGACGTGACGCCGGAGCAGGGCTTCGCCGCGGCGGAGCGCTACTTCGGCCACCTGCCGCCCATCGAGCTGCACGAGCGGCCCCGGCTGGCGCAGCTGGCGCCGCTGGCCGCGCCGGTGCGCCTCGACCGCGTCGGCGACGTGCCCAACGACCGGCTCTACGTGGCGTTCCGCCTGCCCGTCGACACGACTCCCGAGTACCACGCTTGCCAGGTGGCGGTCGACGTGCTCGGCGGTCTCGCGAGCTCGCGGCTCATCCGCCGCCTCGTGCGCCGTGACGAGACGGCCGTGGCCGTCGGGGGCTGGACCATGGGGCTCGTCGACGGCGTCGGGCTCGGTGCGTTCACCATCGACGTCGCAGAGGGAGCCGACGTCGAGCTCATCGAGCAGGTCCTCTGCGAGGAGCTCACCGCCCTCGCCGAGCACGGGCCCGACGCCGAGGAGATGGAGTCGGTCGTCGCCGACACCGAGCGCTCGTGGCTGAGCGCGCTCGCCAGCATCGAGGAGCGCGCCGACCACATCAGCCACCACGCCCTGCTCACCGGCGACCCCGGGTACGTCAACGAGTTCGTCGACCACGTGCGCGCCGTGACCCCCGACGAGGTCCGCGCCGCGACGGCCGCCTGGCTTGCCCCCCAGTCGCGTGCCGTCGTGCGCTACCTCGCCGACCCCGCCACCGCGGGCGACGAGGGAAAGGAGGAGGCCGCATGAGCACCCCCACTCCCGACGCCGCCGGCACCGTCGCGCGTCCGGTCGTCGCCCCGCCGCAACCCTGGGCGTTCCCCGAGCCGGTGACCCACGACCTTCCCAACGGCCTGCACCTGGTCACCTACGACGTGCCCGGCCAGTACGTCCTGTCGGTGCGCCTGGGCCTGCCCGTGTCGCTGCGCGACGAGCCGCGAGACCGCGAGGGTGTCGCGACGATCATGGCCCGCACCCTCGACGAGGGCACCGAGCGGTACACCGCAGACGAGTTCGCACGCCTGCTCGAGCGCAAGGGCGTCGGGTTCGGCGCGGGCCTGTCCGACGCCGGCCTGTCCGTCGACCTCGACGTCGTCAAGGGCAACCTCGAGCCGGCTCTTGACCTGCTGCGCCAGATCCTCACCGAGCCCGTCTTCCCGCAGTCGGAGGTCGCACGGCAGGTGCGCACCCGGCTCGCGGAGATCGAGCAGGAGCGGTCGGTCGCGGCCCACCGCGCGATCCTCGAGTTCGTCCGCACCTTCTACGACGCCGAGGACCGGGCCTCGCGTCCGACCGGCGGCACCCGCGACACCGTCTCGGCGATCACCCGCGACGACGTCGTCGCGTTCCACGCCGAGCACGTCGTCGCCGCCGGCGTGACGATGGTCGTCGCCGGCGACCTCGAGGACCTCGACGTGCCCGCCCTCGTGGAGTCCGCGCTCGGCGGCTGGCAGCGCGGACCCCGCGAGCGGGGGCGGCACCTCGACACCGGGGCCACCCTGGCCCAGGACCGCGCCCGCGTCGTCTTCGTGTCCCGCCCCGGCTCGGTGCAGACCGAGCTCGTCGTCGGAGCCCCCGGGCCCGACCGGTCGGTCCCGGGCGGGTGGGCGCCGTTCCCGGTGCTCGGGTTCGTCCTCGGCGGGTCGCCGAACGCGCGTGTCGACGCCGTGCTCCGCGAGGAGAAGGGCTACACCTACGGCATCCGGTCCAGCTTCCGGCCCCGGCGCCGCGGCGGCCTGTTCCTCACGACCGGCTCGGTCCGCTCCGACTCCACCGAGGACGCCGTGCGCCGGCTCCTCGAGATCCTCGGCGGCGGGTCGACGGGCTTCGGCGACAAGGAGGTCCGCTCCGGCGTCGACTTCATCTCGAAGACCGCGCCGGGCCGCTACGCCACGGCCGACACCATCGCCGACGAGGCCGTCGGCATGGCGCTCGACGGCCGCACGACGGCCTTCACCACCGAGAACCTCCGTGACCTCGCGACCGTCGACGCCGCCCGCGTCGACGGCGCCTTCCGGCACTTCGCCGGCGAGGCCGGGATCACGGGTGTCGGCCTCGGGGCCGGATGGACGATCGTGCTGGTCGGTGACGCCGACGAGCACCTCGAGGCCGTCCGCGGGCTCGGGCTCGGCGAGGTCACCGTCGTGCGCGACACGGCCCGGTGACCTCGGCCC
>JAEWFB010000585.1 GCA_023389095.1 Actinomycetes bacterium | reverse complement strand
TTCGTCGTGCTGCTGACGCCGAAGGCCGGCCGGTCCGGCCATGTCGATGCCGCCGTCGTCGAGGAGGCCGCCTCCACGGCGGGCCTCGTGACCGGTGGCCAGGTCAACGTCGCGACGAACTGGACCGCCTCGCGCCTCATGCCGCCGAAGGGGCCGCGCCGCTGACGCGTGCTCGGAGGACGACCCGTCCCGGTACCCACGGGGGTGTCCGCGGCCGCGGCAGCGGACGTCCTCGCGAGGTGCGACACTCATGGGCATGACGAACGCGCCATCGCTCCACGCGTCCGCCCCGCCGGCCGTCGGCGAGCTCGCCCCCGACTTCACGCTCGTCGACCAATACGGCGTCGACGTCAGCCTGTCGTCGGTCCGGGGGCGCAAGAACGCCGTCGTCGTGTTCTACCCGGCTGCGTTCTCGGGCATCTGCCGGGGCGAGCTGCGCGAGATCCGCGACGGCCTGGAGGACTTCCAGACCGACGACATCCAGGTGTTCGCCGTGTCGTGCGACTCGATGTACACGCTGCGCACCTGGGCCGACGCCGAGGGGCACTTCTTCCCGCTGCTGTCCGACTTCTGGCCGCACGGCGAGGTGGCCCGCCGCTACGGGGTCTTCAGCGAGGAGGACGGCTACGCGCTGCGCGGCACGTTCCTGCTCGACCGGTCCGGCCGGGTCGTGTGGAACGAGGTGCGCGGGATCGGCCAGGGGCGCGACTTCCGCGAGTACCGGGCGGCGCTCGCCGACCTGCGTGCTGCGGGCGCCGGCCCCGACGCGTGACGCGCGGGTCGCGTGCGTCGGACGCGTCGGACGCGTCGGACGCGTCGGGCGCCTCGGCCCGCTAGGCTGACGGCCGCCCGACCGGACGCGCTGCGCACCGGTGGGCTGGGGCCTGTAGCTCAGCTGGTAGAGCACCGCGTTTACACCGCGGGTGTCGTCGGTTCGATCCCGGCCGGGCCCACGTGGTTGACGTGACGCTGCGCGACGTCGTCGCGGTCCTCGAGTCCCTCTACCCGCCCGAGACCGCGGCCGACTGGGACCGTGTCGGCCTCGTCGCCGGCGACCTCGACCAGCCCGTGCGCACGATCCTCTTCGCGCTCGACCCGACCCTCGCCGTCATCGACGAGGCGGTCCGCTGCGAGGCCGACCTGCTCGTCACGCACCACCCCCTGCTGCTGCGCGGCGTCCACTCGGTGGCCACGACGACGGCCAAGGGTGCGTCCGTCACCGCCCTGCTCGCGGGCGGGGTCGCCCTCTACGTGGCCCACACCAACGCCGACGTCGCCGACCCGGGCGTGTCCACCGTCCTCGCCGACGCGCTCGGCCTGACGAGCCAGCTCCCGCTCACCGAGGTGGGCGGGCGTGCGGCGGGACGCGTCGGGGAGCTGCCCGTGGCCCTGACGCTCCGCGCGTTCGCCGAGGCGCTCGCCGACGCGCTGCCGGCGACGGCCGGCGGCGTGAGGGTCAGCGGACAGCCCGACGCCGTCGTGCACCGTGTCGCCGTCATGGGCGGCTCGGGCGACGACCAGTTCGACGCGGTCCGCGCGTCGGGCGCCGACGTCTACGTCACGGCGGACCTGCGCCACCACCCGGTCCTCGAGGCCCGCGAGGAGGCGCGCGACGGCACCCCGTACCTCGTCGACGCCGGCCACTGGGCCACCGAGTCGCTGTGGCTGGCCAGTGCCCGCGAGCGCGTCCTCCGGGCGTTGCGGGAGGACCCGACGCAGGGCGCGGAACCGACTAGGGTCGAGGGCAGAATCTCGAGCGTGCGCACCGAGCCGTGGACCTTCGTCGTCGGTGCCAACCGAGCCCCATCCGAGCCGGGCCCCGCCCGCGACCGGACCGACCCCGGAGGTGCGTCCTGAAAGCCGACCCGTCCCGCCAGTGGCGCCTGCTAGACCTGCAGGCCATCGACACGCGTCTCGACCAGATCGCGCACGCCAAAGCGCACCTGCCCCAGCTCGCGGCGGTCGACACGGCGCGTCGTGAGGTCGGATCCCTCGAGACCGAGGTCGTCAACGCGCGTACGGCGGCCGACGACGTCCAGCGCGAGCTGACCAAGTCCGAGCAGGACGTCCAGCTGGTCCGCGACCGCGCCGCCCGCAACCAGTCGCGCCTCGACGCCGGGCAGGGCTCGGCCAAGGACCTGCAGGCCCTCCAGCACGAGCTGACCTCGCTGGCACGCCGCCAGGCCGAGCTCGAGGACGTCGAGATCGAGGTCATGGAGCGCGCGGAGTCGCTGGCGGCCCGGGTCACCGAGCTGCAGAACCGGCACGCCGAGGTCGCCGAGCGCCTGGCCCGCCTGGAGTCCGAGCGCGACGCCTCGCTGTCCGACCTCGACGCGGAGGCCACGAAGGTCGGGGCCGGGCGGGCCGACGTCGTGGCCGGCGTGGGCGACGACCTCGTCAGCCTCTACGAGAAGATCCGCGCCTCGAGCGGGGGCCTGGCCGCGGCGGCCATGCAGCACCGGCGCTGTGGCGGCTGCCGTCTCGAGCTCAACCCGGTCGACATCGACCGCATCCGCAGCACCCCGCAGGACGAGATCATCCGCTGCGAGGAGTGCCGCCGCATCATGGTCCGCACCGCCGAGTCAGGCCTGTGACCCGAGCCGGCGGACGCCGGTGAGCGGCACCCCCGGGCGCCGCCTCGTCGTCGAGGCCGACGGTGGGTCGCGGGGCAACCCGGGCGTCGCCGGGTACGGCGCCCTCGTCCGTGACGCCGAGACCGGCGCGGTCCTCGTCGAGCTCGCCGAGCCGCTCGGCCAGCAGAGCAACAACGTGGCCGAGTACTCCGGCCTCGTCGGGGGGCTGACGGCCGCCGCCCAGCTCGCCACGGGGCCGCGGGTCGTCGCGAGGTTGGACTCCAAGCTCGTCGTGGAGCAGATGTCGGGCCGCTGGAAGATCAAGCACGAGGACATGCGCCGCCTCGCCCTCGAGGCGCGCGAGGTGGTGCGCCGCATCACCGACGCGGGCGGGACGGTGGCGTTCGAGTGGGTGCCGCGCGAGAAGAACAAGGCCGCGGACGCCCTGAGCAACGAGGCGATGGACGGCAGGAGCGTCCGCCGGGTCCTCGAGGGCGGGGCGGGGGAGGGCACGGACGCGTCGGTCGTGCTCGAGCACGCCGCCGACGCGGCCGGCGGGGCTGCGTCGTCGTCGGCGTCGTCGGCGTCGTCGGCCGCGCCCAGCGGCGTGTCGACGCGCCCGCTGAGGCTCCTGCTCGTTCAGGTGCCCTACGACGAGACCCTCGGTCCGCGCATCGCCCACGCCGTCCAACGCCTGGTCGGCGACGGCGCCCGGGTCATCGGCTCGGCCGAGCCCCCGGCGGCTGACCTCGCCGAGGCAATCGCGTCGGCCATCGACGCGTCCGCCGAGGTCACCGGGAGCTGGGACGGCACGGCGCCCGGCG
>JAEWFB010000458.1 GCA_023389095.1 Actinomycetes bacterium | reverse complement strand
AGCCGGGCTCGGTGCTCGTCGACATCGCCATCGACCAGGGCGGCTGCTTCGAGGACAGCCATGCCACGACGCACGCCGACCCCACCTACCGGGTGCACGAGTCCGTCTTCTACTGCGTGGCGAACATGCCCGGCGCCGTGCCGAACACGTCGACCTACGCGCTGACCAACTCGACGCTGCCCTACGCCGTCAAGCTGGCCAACCAGGGGTGGCGCGACGCCCTGCGCGCGGACCACGCCCTCGGGCTCGGCCTCAACACCCACGACGGCCACGTCACCTACGCCGGCGTCGCCGAGGCGCACGGCATGACCACCGTCTCCCTCGACGAGGCCCTGTCCTGACCCAGCAGCCCGTCGAGCCACTCGCCGCACCGGCCGCGGTCGTCACCCGCATCGAACGTGACGTCCGCGGCTGGCTCGACCACGTCCGCGTCGAGAAGGGGGCATCCGACAACACGCTCTCCTCCTACCGGCGCGACCTGCGCGCCTACACGGCCCATCTGGCGGCCCGCGGGGTCACCGACGCCGGGCGAGTCACCGAGGCCGACGTCACCGACTTCCTCGCGGCACTGCGCGAACGGGGCCTCGCGGCGTCGTCCGCGGCACGGACGCTCGTCGCGGTGCGCGGCTTCCACCGCTTCCTCGCGCTCGAGGGGGAGGTGCCCACCGACCCGGCCGCCAACGTCGCACCCCCGAAGCCCCCGGCGCGGCTGCCCAAGGCCATCTCGGTCGACGCCGTCGAGCGCCTCCTCGCCGCGGCGTCGGTCGGCGACACACCCGAGTCACTGCGTGACCGCGCGCTGCTCGAGCTCCTCTACGGCGCGGGAGCGCGCATCAGCGAGGCCGTCGGCCTCGACGTCGACGACCTCGAGCTGCCGACGGGACCCGACGCACCGGGCGTGTCCGCCGTGCGCCTGCACGGCAAGGGCGGCAAGGAACGGCTCGTGCCCGTCGGGCGCTACGCCGTCGACGCCGTCAGCGCCTACCTCGTGCGAGGTAGGCCCGCCCTCGCCGTCAAGGGCAGGGGAGGACCCGCCCTCTTCCTCAACCAACGCGGCAACCGGCTGTCCCGGCAGTCGGCCTGGGCCGTGATCCGCCGCGCCGCGGAACGGGCCGACCTCACCGAGCACGTCTCGCCGCACACCCTGCGCCACTCGTTCGCGACCCACCTGCTCGACGGGGGCGCCGACGTCCGCGTCGTCCAGGAGCTGCTCGGGCACGCCTCGGTCACGACGACGCAGATCTACACGATGGTCTCGACACACCGGCTCCGAGAGGTGTATGCGACGGCCCATCCGCGTGCGCGCTGATAGGGTCGCTCGTGATCGGCGAGAGGCCGACCACTGACCTGAGACGAGGTCGACCGAGTGGAACACCAGGTGAACGAGGAGTCACGCGAGACCATGCAGTCCGTGCCGTCCGAGCACCTCGACACGCGACCCGGCGAGGCCGGCCGGCAGGCCGGCCCCGCGCCCGAACGCATCCTCCCTGCCGCCCAGGTGCAGGTCGACGCGCGCAACGGGCTCGGCCCCACCGGTCGCCCGCTGCCCGACTTCCCGGTGCCGCCGCCGCTGGCGAGCCACGGCCCCGCCCGCATCATCGCCATGTGCAACCAGAAGGGCGGCGTCGGCAAGACGACGACGACGATCAACCTCGGTGCGGCGCTGGCCGAGCTGGGCCGCAAGGTCCTCGTCATCGACTTCGACCCGCAGGGGGCGCTGTCCGTGGGCCTCGGGGTCAACGCCCTCGAGCTCGACACGACGATCTACAACCTCCTCGTCGAGCGCGGCCACGAGATCCACGACGTCATCCAGCACACCCGCACGCCAAACCTCGACGTCGTCCCGGCCAACATCGACCTGTCCGCGGCCGAGGTGCAGCTCGTCGGCGAGGTGGCCCGCGAGCAGATCCTCTCCCGGGTGCTGCGCCCCGTCGTCGACGAGTACGACGTCATCCTCATCGACTGCCAACCCTCGCTCGGCCTGCTCACCGTCAACGCGCTGACGGCCGCGCACGGCGTCGTCATCCCGCTCGAGTGCGAGTTCTTCGCCATGCGCGGCGTCGCCCTGCTCGTCGACACGATCGAGAAGATCACCGACCGGCTCAACCCGCGCCTGCAGGTCGACGGCATCCTCGCCACCATGTACGACGCCCGCACGCTGCACAGCCGCGAGGTCGTCAAGTCGGTCGTCGACCACTTCGGCGACCAGGTCTTCCACACGGTCATCAGCCGCACGGTGAAGTTCCCCGACGCGACGCTCGCCGCCGAACCGATCACGACGTACTCCTCCGAGCACTCCGGGGCCAACGCCTACCGGCAGCTCGCGCGCGAGCTCATCTCGCGCGGCGCCGCCGCCTGATCCCGGCCGACGCGATGACCGAGCAGGACATCGTCGACCGCGTGCCGGTCGACGCACAGACCCCCGTGCCCGACCCGGCCGGGGTGTCCACCGACGCCACCCACGCCACCCACGCCACCGACGCCACTGACACGGGCGCCTTCGGCGACCTCGGCGACCTCGGCGGCGC
>JAEWFB010000262.1 GCA_023389095.1 Actinomycetes bacterium | reverse complement strand
GCTCCATCTCGGTGAGCTCGACGCCGGGCAGGGCGCCGATGAGCTCGCGCGGCGGGGCGTAGACGCCGTTGTGGCGGCCGAGGTAGCACGGGTCGTGGTAGGTCACGCTCGCGCCGGTGGAGGCCGCGCCGGAGGTATCGGCCTCGTCGGGGCGGGCGACCGGGACCAGCTTCTTCTCGCGTACGAGCCGGTTCAGCAACTGGGTGTGGTGGACCACCTCGTAGTTGCCGCCGAGCTGCGGGTACTCGTTCTTGATGGTGTTGAAGCAGTGCGCGCAGGTGACGACGATCTTCGTCGCGCCCACCTCGTTGAGGACCTCGACGTTCTGCTGGGCCAGCATCTGGAAGAGGAACTCGTTGCCGGCGCGTCGGGCGGAGTCGCCGGTGCAGGCCTCGCCGTCGCCGAGGACGGCGAACTCGACGCCGGCGGTGTGCAGCAGCTCGGCCACGGCGCGCGTCGTCTTCTTGGCGCGGTCCTCGTAGGCTCCGGCGCAGCCGACCCAGAAGAGGTACTCGACCTCGGAGAGGTCCTCGACGTCCTGACCGACCTGCTTGACCTCGAAGGGGAGGTCCTTGGCCCAGTCCATCCGCAGCCGCGGCGCGAGGCCCCACGGGTTGGAGTTCTTCTCGAGGTTCTTGAAGAGGTTGTTGAGCTCGGCGGGGAAGGCCGACTCGATGAGGTTCTTGTACCGGCGCATGTCGACGATGGCGTCGACGTGCTCGATGTCGACGGGGCACTGCTCGACGCAGGCGCCGCACGTCGTGCACGACCACAGGACGTCCTCGTCGATGACGGCGTCGGGCCCGTGCGGGTTGTAGGCGGTCAGCGGGTTCGTGATGTCGTAGCCGGTCGACCCGACGAGCTGCTCGGTGCCGACGGCGCCCTTCGTGGCGTCGGTGAAGGCCTCCTCGTCGGCCGCCTCGATGCCGGCGGCGCGGACCTCCTCCGAGGCGAGCAGCCACGGCGCCTTGGCGTGCGCGTGGTCGCGCAGCGTCATGACGAGCAGCTTGGGCGAGAGCGGCTTGTCGGTGTTCCACGCCGGGCACTGGCTCTGGCAGCGACCGCACTCGGTGCACGTCGTGAAGTCGAGCAGGCCCTTCCACGTGAAGTCCTCGACCTTGCCGACGCCGAGCGCGGCGTCCTCGTCGAGGTCCTCGACCTTCTCGAAGTCGAGCACCTCGCCGCCGACCCTGATCGGCTGCAGCTCACCGAGGCTGGTGCGGCCGTCGGCGTGGCGCTTGAAGAAGATGTTGAAGAAGGCGAGGAAGCGGTGCCAGGCGACGCCCATCGTCGGGTTGAGCGCGATGGTGATCATCCAGGCGAAGCTGATGAGGATCTTGACCGCGGCGACGACGACGATCGCGTTCTCGAGCGCCGAGACCGTCGCCCCGGAGAAGAGGCCGCCGAGCCAGCCGGTGAGCGGGTAGTGCAGCGCGTTCGCCTCGCCGGCTCCCGTGCTGCCGGTGCTGCCGCCCTTCGCGGCCAGCGCGTACTCGAGGCCGCGCAGCGTCAGGATGCAGAGGGTGACGCCGAGGATGGTCAGCTCGACGTAGTACGCCTGCCAGAACGTCGAGCCGAAGAAGCGGCTGCGCCGGCCGTGCTCGCCGGCCGCCGAGCGCGGGTGGTTCCTCTGGCGGATCGCCATGAGCACGACGATGCCGAGCAGCCCTGTCCACGCGAAGAACTCGGTGACCCACTCGTAGAGGAAGAAGTGGCCGATGAGGGGGAGTGCGAACTCGGGCTCGAACAGCTGGCCGAAGGCATTGAGCAGCGTGAAGAAGAGGATGCCGAAGCTGACCATCGTGAACCAGTGGGCCGCGGCGACGACCGGCAGCCGCGACATCCGGGTGTGACCGAGGAACTCGCGGAACAGCGTGCGGGTGCGGGCGCCCTTGGCATCGCCCCGGTCCTCGGGCTGGCCGAGCCGGAACGTCGCGAGGAACTGGTTGACCGTCTTGACGAGCAGGGCCACGGCGACGGCGGTGACGCCGAGGCACACGACGACGGCGACGATCTGGAGCGCACTCATGCGGGGGAGTCTACTGACGAGTTAGCAAGCGCTTAGTGAATGTGACGGGCGCCTCGGCGTGACGCTCGTCCCGGTTTCGGCAGGGTCATCCGCGGGCCGCGAGCGGCTCGGGGCGACCGGATCCTGAGCGGGTGGGTTGGCAAGCGATAACGAGATGTTGGAATATGCATAACGAAGGCCCGGTTGTCTCTGACGACCGAGCCACCCAGCCGCACACACACGCCGACTGCCGAAGGGGCCACACCCATGCCGATCCACGACGACGTCACCCAGCTGATCGGGAACACCCCGCTCGTCCGACTCAACCGGGTCACCGACGGCGCCCCGGCCACCGTGGCGGCCAAGCTCGAGTTCTACAACCCGGCCAGCTCCGTCAAGGACCGCATCGGCGTCTCCATCGTCGACGCCGCCGAGGCCAGCGGCGAGCTCAAGCCCGGCGGCACCATCGTCGAGGCCACGTCGGGCAACACCGGCATCGCCCTCGCGATGGTCGGCGCCGCCCGCGGCTACACCGTCGTCCTGACCATGCCCGAGTCGATGAGCAAGGAGCGCCGCGCGCTGCTGCGCGCCTTCGGCGCCGAGCTCGTCCTCACCGACCCCGCCACCGGCATGAAGGGCGCCGTCGCCAAGGCCGACGAGATCGCCGCCGAGCGCGGAGGTGTCCTGGCCCGCCAGTTCGCCAACGAGGCCAACCCCGAGATCCACCGCAAGACGACCGCGGAGGAGATCTGGAAGGACACCGACGGCGCCGTCGACATCGTCGTGGCCGGCATCGGCACCGGCGGCACGATCACCGGCGTCGGCCAGGTGCTCAAGGCCCGCAAGCCCGGCGTGCAGATGATCGCCGTCGAGCCCGAGGAGTCGGCCATCCTCAACGGCGGCCAGCCCGGTCCGCACAAGATCCAGGGCCTCGGCGCCAACTTCGTGCCCGAGATCCTCGACACCTCGATCTACGACGAGGTCATCGACATCAACGCCGACACCGCCGTGAAGTACGCGCGTCGGGCCGCCACCGAGGAGGGCCTGCTCGTCGGCATCAGCTCCGGCGCCGCGATCGCCGCTGCCGCGCAGGTCGCCCAGCGCCCCGAGAACGAGGGCAAGACGATCGTCGTCATCATCCCCTCCTTCGGCGAGCGCTACCTGTCCACCGTCCTCTTCGAGGGCCTCGTCGACTGAGGACCCCACGGGTCCTCGAGGAGTCGGTCACATGAGCACCGCAGCCACCAGAGACGCGGACGGGACGAGCGTGTCGTCCCGCCGGGCGGCCGAGCCCGCCCTGTCGATCGTCCGGGACGCGCGTGACGCCACCTCTCGCGTCACGCGCGCCGCGGACCGACGCGTCCCGCCCGCCGAGGCGCCGCCCGCGGGTGCCGCACCCGTGGAGGAGCGCGTCGTGGGAGGTCCGCTCGGGGCCCCGCTCGGCTGGGTGCGACGCGTCGTCGACCGCGCCCGAGAGGACGTCGACGGCGCCCTGGCGCGCGACCCCGCCGCCTCCACGCGCCTCGAGGTCGTGCTCACCTCGCCCGGGCTGCACGCGATCTGGGCCCACCGCGGCCTGCACGAGCTGTGGAAGCGCCCCGCGGGACGGCTGCCCGCGCGCGTGCTCGCCACCGTCGCCCGCTCGGTCACCGGCGTCGAGATCCACCCGGGCGCACGCATCGGGCGCCGGTTCTTCATCGACCACGGCATGGGGGTCGTCATCGGCGAGACCGCCGAGGTCGGCGACGACGTGATGCTCTACCACGGCGTGACCCTCGGCGGACGCTCGCTCGCGCGGGTCAAGCGCCACCCCACCGTCGGCAACCGGGTCACGATCGGCGCCGGCGCCCGCGTGCTCGGGCCGGTCCACGTCGGGGACGACGTGCAGGTCGGGGCCAACTCGGTCGTCGTCAAGGACGTGCCGGCGGGGGCCGTCGCCACTGGCATCCCCGCGGTGCTGCGCTTCCCGAAGCGCGACGCCACGAACCAGTGGGTCGACCCGGCCATCTACATCTGAGCCGGCGTCCTGCCCGCGCGCCCGGCTGCGACACTGGCCGGGTGAGCGAACCGGAGCCCGCCGGGGGGCGCGTCGACCGACGCGTCACTGTCGTCGTGCTGGCCGGTGGGACGTCCCGCCGCTTCGGCACCGACAAGCTCGCGGCGCCGCTCGGTACCTCGACCGTGCTGGACCGGCTCCTCGCGGCGCTGCCGCCCCGCTGGCCCGTCGTCCTCGCCGGCCCGGCTCGCGCAACGGCTCGCCCCGACGCCGCGTGGGTGCGCGAGGATCCTTCCGGCGGAGGGCCGCTCGCCGGGATCGCGGCTGCCATGACGAAGGTCGGTACGGAGGTCGTCGTGGTGGTGGCCGGCGACATGCCGTTCGCCGCGCCGGCCCTGGCGACGCTCGTGGACGCCCTCGACGCGTCCGCCGGCGACGTCGCCGGCGCGGTGGCGAGCGTCGACGGTCGGGCGAACGCACTCCTGGCCGCCTACCGGGCGGACGCGCTACGACAGGTGCTGCCGGCGTCGCTGCAGGGGCTCCCGGCCAGGGTGCTGCTCACCGTGCCGCACGTCGAGGTGGTCGTGCCGCCCGAGCTGGCCGACGACGTCGACACCCCCGGCGACCTCGAGACGGCGCGCGCGCACCTCGGTCGTCACTCGGGGTGAGGCCCCGGGCCTCGCAGCGGGCGACCCCACGCTGCGGGGCGAGGCGGCTGGTTGGCGGAGGGTGTGGGATTTGAACCCACGGAGGTTTCCCTCGGGCGCTTTCAAGGCGCCTGCACTCGGCCACTATGCGAACCCTCCAGCGGCGCGCCGTGGCGACGCCGGGCCCCATCATGCCCCACACGGCGGTGTCGCTCCCAACCGTCGCGCCCTCGCGTCCGGCGGTGGGCAATGAAAAAGGGCCCCCGGCGAGCCGGAGTCCCTTTGTCTCATGCTGATCCGCGAGCGGATCGATGCCTGTGGCACTCCTCAGAGGAGACCGAGCATCTCCTCGTAGGTGGTGTGTGCCTTGTACTGCCCGACCGGTGTGAGGCGGGACGGGCGGTTCAGCGCCGTGAAGAACGACACGAAGTGCGACATCTCGGTATTCAGTTTCCTTGGGTGGTGAACCCCGTCCGATCCCTCGTCCGGGGCCCGGGTGGTCGACCGTCGTTGCGGGACGGTCGGGACCGGCAGACCATCCGCCCGCCCGGACGGGAGCGGTGCCGGGAGGGCGGACGACGTCTGCAGGACAATGGTAACAGTTCGACAACCATGCTCGGACCACCTCTTGACCCTCCGGAAGCCGCGTGAGATACGCAAGTGTGACGCGACCCCAGAGCCTGGACCCGACGCCCGACACCGCCGAGATCCTCGCCCGGCTGGCCTCTCTCGACCTGACCCGCCCCGCCCCGCTCGTCTTGCGCGGCAGGCGGTTCGACGCGTCCGCCCCGGCCGTCATGGCCATCGTGAACCGCACCCGCGACTCGTTCTTCAGCGGCAACCGGCACGACGACCTCGACTCGGCCAAGGCCGCCGTCGACTCGGCGCTCGAGCTCGGCGCCGACATCGTCGACGTGGGCGGTGTGCGCGCCGGGCAGGAGGGGGAGGTGGTCGACGCCGACGAGGAGATCCGCCGCGTCGTGCCCTTCCTCCAGTGGGCCCGCGAGGCCCACCCGACCGCCGTCCTCAGCCTCGACACCTGGCGTTCGGAGGTCGCGCGCGAGGCCGCCGGCGCCGTCGACCTCGTCAACGACACGTGGGCCGGCCACGACCGCGACCTCGTCCACGTCGCGGCACAGGTGGGCGCCGGGTACGTCATCTCACATACCGGAGGCCTCCCGCCCCGGACCGACCCCGTCGAGGTCACCTACGGCGCCGACCCGCTCGACGTGGTGCGCGACGTCGTGACCACCCTCGCCCGGGGGGCGCGCACCGCCGTCGAGGCCGGGATCCCGGCCGAGCGGGTCCTCGTCGACCCCACCCTCGACTTCGGCAAGACGACGGCGCACTCCCTGGAGGTGCTCCGTCACACGGCGGACGTGGCGGCACTCGGTTTCCCTGTGCTGCAAGCGATGTCGCGCAAGGACTTCGTCGGCGAGACCCTCGGTCTGCCGGCCGAGGAGCGGCTCGAGGGCTCGCTCGCCGCGACTGCCGTGGCGGCCTGGCTCGGGGCCACCGTGTTCCGCGCGCACGACGTCCGGGCCACCCGTCGCGTCCTCGACATGGTCGCGACGATCCGCGGCGACCGGCCCCAGGCTCTCGCGCTGCGCGGGGTGCCTCGCGGCACTGCGACGGGCGACGCGTGAACACCCGGAAAAACAGTGAACTCCGGCAGGCCCGCGGCGCGGTATTCTGCTAGGTTCGTTGCCGGTTGCAGTTGCAGTTCCTCGTCGTCGAGCAGGTGCCCGTCCCCAACCGGTGGCGGGTCTTCTCTTCGGCGCGGCGAGTTCGCTCGTCCGGTGGGTTCAGAGCGGCAGCTCGGGAGGCACGAGGTGTGCCGTCCCGCACGCAGAAGAAGGAAGAGTTACCCGTATGGCACAGGGCACCGTCAAGTGGTTCAACGCCGAGAAGGGCTTTGGTTTCATCGCCCAGGACGGCGGCGGCCCCGACGTCTTCGTCCACTACTCGGCCATCCAGTCGAACGGCTACCGTTCGCTGGACGAGGCTCAGCGCGTCGAGTTCGAGGTCACGCAGGGCCCCAAGGGTCCGCAGGCCGACGCAGTTCGTCCGCTCTGACACACCG
>JAEWFB010000238.1 GCA_023389095.1 Actinomycetes bacterium | reverse complement strand
CCCTGCTGCGGCGTGCCGAAGCCGGCGTATCGCTCCTTCTCGATCTGCTTGTTGAGCCGGTCGAAGACCGGGTTTCCACCTGCCATGTGAGTGTGCTCCTTGGGCACTGGTGCCACCGGTCGGTGGCAACTGTCACCAGACTAAGCGTCCGGGACCGCCCCACGGGTTCCCGCAGGCGCGGCGAGGCGTGGTGCAACTCGTTCGTGACCCGGCGGCATACTGAGGGCCGCCGGACTGACCGGCGCGCCCCCGTGGCCCAATCGGCAGAGGCAGGCGACTTAAAATCGCCGACGGTGAGGGTTCGAGTCCCTCCGGGGGTACGACCCGACGCCGACGCGGGGTTGCGACGTCGGCCACGGTTCGGTCACGCTTGTGTCCACGGAGGCGGGGTGTCCCGCCGCCGAGGGGCCGAGTCCTCCTACACTGGACGACATCGGGTCCAGGGGATCGATCCATCATGACCTCTGCGTGACCCAGGCACCGCGCCACGGGGGCTGCGGCGCACCCACAGGAGGACGAGTGCTGGAGGAGCGTGTCGCGGGCTCGGGGGCCACGACCTCACGCACCCAGCGGCTGGACGCAGCCGCGGTCAGCGTCGAACGGACCGGGACGACCCAGCTGCTCGAGTTCGCCGACCGCCTGCGCGACGCGCTGCTGCGCAGCTGGGTCGACCCCATGGTGCGACGCGGCATGCTCGGCATGGCGCTCGTGGCCGCCGGGTCCATCTCGCCGGCCTTCCTGCCGAGCGACGCCTTCGCCCCGGACCGGTCCTCGGTCATCACGACGCTGCACCTGCGCTGGCTCGACAGCGGGGTCGGACGCGTCATCACCACGGTGCTCATGGCCGTCGGCATGGCGCTGCTCGTCGATGCCTGGCTGCGGATGCGCCCGGTGCACGGCCGGCGGCCGCCGTCGCTGGCCTGGCTGCTCTGGAGCCTGCCGATCCTGCTCGCGCCGCCGCTGTTCAGCCGCGACGCCTACAGCTACGCCGCGCAGGGTGAGATCGTCGCCCGCGGCCTGGACCCCTACGTCCTGACGCCCTTCTCGATCCCCGGGCCGTTCTCCGACCAGGTCGACCCGATGTGGGCCCAGACACCGGCGCCGTACGGCCCGCTGGCCCTGCAGGTGCAGCACCTCGTCGTGGCCGCCGCCCCGGACAACGCCTACGCGTCGGCCGTGCTCATGCGGGTCCCGACGCTCGCCGCCGTGGCACTGCTCGCCTACGCCCTGCCCCGGCTGGCCGAGCGGTACGGCTCGAGCGGTCGGCACGCGCTGTGGCTCGGCGTGCTCAACCCCCTCGTCATCATGCACTTCGTCGGCGGCGCGCACGGCGACGCCGTCATGGTCGCGCTCGTCGTGCTCGCCCTGCTGCTGGCCAGCCGTGGCCAGCTCGTCGTCGCCGCGGCCACCGTCGCCGCCGCGGCCGCCTACAAGCAGACGGCCGTGCTCGCGCTCGTCGGGGTGGTGGGCATGGCCGTGCAGGCCGGTGACCTCGCACCCGGGGTCCGACGCAAGCTGCTGGCGCTGCTGCGCCACGGGCTCGCCCTCGGCACCGTCTTCGTCGCCACCTTCTGCCTCATCACGGCGTTCACCGGCCTCGGCTTCGGCTGGGTGCCCAACCTGTCGGTGCCGGTGTCGCTGCGCTCGCTGCTCGCCCCGTCGACGTTCGTCGGCAGCGCGGTCGAGTGGGTCATGCGCCTCGGCGGCATGCCGGCCGACTGGGTTCAGACCCCCGTGCCCGTCGCCCAGACCATCGGCCTCGCCGTCGGGCTCGGCGTCATGACCTGGGTGGCCTGGCGCCTCGCCGTCCGCAACCCCGTGCTCGCCACGGCCGGCGTGCTGCTGGTCCTGTGCGTCTCGGGTCCCGTCATCCACCCGTGGTACCTGCTGTGGGGTGGCGTCGTGCTCGCGGCCACGCGGCTGTCCGAGCGGTGGGTGCGCGGCATCGTCGTCGTCACCCTGTTCTTCGTCACCTACGGGGTCGTCGACGCCACCGTGTCCAACGGCACGTGGGCCCTCGGCGTCTCGGCGGCGCTGTGGATGATAGCGCGGCTCCGGGCGCACCGCCGCCGCGCGCCGGAGCCGGAGCCGGAGCCCGTCCCCCTGCCGGCGGTCACCTGACCCCTGCCGGTCGGCGGACGCCGGTCAGCGGACGCCGGTCGGCGGACGCCACGCGCCGCGGCACCGGGCGAAGACCCGCCCGCTGAGGCCTGCCGGTCGACGCGTCAGTCGCGACGCGCGGCGCTCAGGGCGATGCCGTCGAGGATGTCGTGCTCGGAGGTGACGACGTCGGTGATGCCCGCCCGCTCGACGAGGCGCTCGACGACGCGACGCCACACCAGGGCCCCGGCGCCGATGACGTCGACGCGACCGGGGTGCAGGTAGGGCAGCGCCGCCCGCTCGGCGCGGGTCATGCCCAGGAGGTCGTCGCAGGCCGCGAGCACGGCCTCGACCGGGTTGCGCGACAGGTGGATGCGGCTCGCGTCGTAGGCGGGCAGGCGCAGCAGGTGCGCCGTGATCGTCGTGACGCTGCCGGCCAGGCCGACGAGGGCCCCGACGCCGTCGAGCGGCACGCTCGACTCGGCCAGGTCGAGAGCGGCGTCGATGTCGTGCGTGGCCGCGGCGACCTCCGCGGCGGTCGGCGGGTCGCCGGCGAGGTGGCGCTCGGTCATCCGGACGCAGCCGATGTCGACCGACCGGGCGGCCTCGACGTGGTCGGTGCCGCGGACGAGCTCGGTGGACCCGCCGCCGAGGTCGACGACGAGGTAGGGGCCGGCGATGCCACGGGCCGCGAGACCCCCGGTGGCGCCGGCGAAGGAGAGGGCGGCCTCCTCGTCGCCCGAGACGACCTCCGGCGAGACGGCGACGCCGACGTGCTCGCGGAACGCCTCGCGCACGCCCTCGATGAACTCGGCGGCGTTGCGGGCGTCGCGCGAGGCGGACGTGGCCACGAACCGGATGCGCTCGGCCCCGAGCTCGTGGCACTGGGCGGCGTACTCACGGGTGACCCGCAGGGTGCGCTCCATCGCCTCGGGGTCGATGAGGCCGGTGCGGTCGACTCCGTGGCCGAGGCGCACGATCTCCATCCGGCGCAGGACGTCCTCGAGGGCGCCGGTGGCCGGGTCGACGTCGGCGACGAGCAGACGGATCGAGTTGGTGCCGCAGTCGACGGCACCGACGCGGACGCGCTGCTCAGCCATTGCCGTCCTCGACGTTCTTGGCGTCCTCGACGTTCGTGGCGGCGTGCGCGGCCGCGCACGAGGTCGGCGACCACCAGTCATCGAGGGCCGCGAGGGCCTCGTCGCCGAGCGGGTTGACGCCGGGCCCGGCAGCGAGCGAGTGCGCGACGAGGACGTGCAGGCACTTGACACGGGTCGGCATCCCGCCGGCCGAGATGCCGGCGATCTCGGGGACGTCGCCGAGCTCGGCGCGCCGGGCCAGGTAGTGCTCGTGGGCCGCGGCGTAGGCGGCCGCGAGCTCGGCGTCCTCGGCGAGACGCGCCGTCATCTCCCGCATGAGGCCACCGGTCTCGAGGGTGCTGACGGCACCGGTGAGGCGCGGGCACGTCGCGTAGTAGGTCGTCGGGAACGGGGTGCCGTCGGGCAGCCGGGGCTCGGTGCGCAGCACGTCGGGCTCGCCACAGGGGCAGCGGTGCGCCACCTCGGCGACGCCGCGCGGGCGCCGGCCGAGCTGGCGCTCCACGGCGTCGAGGTCGGCGGGGTCGACGACAGGGTCGACGGCACGGTCAGCTGCACGGTCAGCGGCACGGTCAGCGGCACGGTCGGGGCCGGTGGCGTCGGCGGGCGGTGGGGTCTGGCTCACGGGTGCGGGTGCTCCGGTCGGGTGCGGGTGGCCGCACGAGGATCCCACACCGGCTTCAGCGGCCGCGAGCGAGCCCGGCGGTGGGCCGGTCGGCGATCTGGACCGACTGCCAGACCTTGCCGTACCAGGGCGCGGCGTCGTTGGCCATCGGGGCCGCGACGACCGGCCTGGCCGCGGTGGCCGTGCTCGAGGTGGCGCCACCGGGGTCGATGACCGTGTAGGCCCGGTCACCGACGCGGACGAACTTGAGCCGCTCGCGGGCCTGCAGCTCGATGTAGGCGGGGTCCTTCCAGAGCGCGGCCTGGCGCTGGAGGTCCTGGACGTCCTGGCGCTGCTGGTCCACCTTCGCCTGCATCGCGGCGGTGTCGCCGCGCTGCTGCACGAGCGAGCGGAGGGTGGGCACGATCGTCACGGCGAGCATGACGAGGATGCCGAGCAGGATCGCGCCGCGGACCCAGGCCGTCGACGCCGACGGCGGGACGGGCGGGGCGGTTCGCGCCCGGGCGGCGAGCGCCGGACGCTCCTTGCCCTGCCCCGGCC
>JAEWFB010000236.1 GCA_023389095.1 Actinomycetes bacterium | reverse complement strand
GGCGCGCACCTGGCGCTGCGGTACGCGATCGACCACCCGGAACGGGTCAGTCACCTGATCTACGTGTCCGGCACCGGCATCGACCCCGATCGCGGCTGGCACCCGCACTACGAACGGAATCTCCGGCTGCGGCTCGGGCCGCACCTGGATCGGTGGGAGGCGCTTGGCGCACGGGACCGCACCCCGGCCGAGGATCGGGAACGGGCGGTCCTGCAGTGGTCGGCCGACTTCGCCGACCCCGACGACGCCGTGCGGCACGCCGAGGACATGGCCACGCCGTGGCTCGGTGTCAACGGCGACTGCAACCGGGCGATCAACGCCGAGGTCAAGCAGGAACTCCGCATCCGCGACCTCGCGGCGCGGTGCCGGACGCTCGACCTGCCCGTGCTGATCATCGACGGACCCGAGGACATCCGTCCCCGATGGGGCGTCGACTCGCTGGAGAAGGCGCTGCCGAACTGCGAGCGGGTCAGCCTGCCCGGATCAGGTCATCTGCCGTGGGTCGAGAATCCGCACGACTTCCGTCGGGCCGTGGCCACCTTCCTCGACGGCCCGGGGTGAGCCGACGCCCGGAACCTGAAAGCGGGAGCCTTCGGTAGCGGCCTGTCGCGGAGATCGATACGTACGGGTACACCCGTCCCGTCGATGGGACGGCTAGAGTCCCAAGGCCACGGCGAACAGAGCGGACCGGGTCGCTCTCCCCTCCCAGCTGTCAGGAGCCGGCAATGGGTAACGAGATTCAGCTGATCAGCGACGGCGACGGACTGGCGGTCATCGGAGATCCGAGGGCTGTCGAACGTTTCCTCGTCTCCGAGGGCCTGCCGTCGAAGGACCTCGGGCTGCCTCGGCTCGGGTCTGTGCTCACGGTGGGGACGGCAGCGGCTCAGGCTGGTTCCGAGATCGCCGCCAACTCGGGTCGCTGGGTGCAGCTGACGAAGGAATCGGCCCAACTCGTGCACAAACACGGTTTGATGCCGACCAAGACTCCAGGTGTCAGCCACGCGATGGTCGGCGATCCGGGCTCGATCCACAAATGGCTCCAAATCGACAAAGCATCGATGGTCGGCAACCCGGCGCTGCTGGCCGGCGCCGCCGGACTCATGGCGCAGCTCGCGATGCAACAGAGCATGAAGGAGATCACCGACTATCTCGCCACAATCGACGAGAAGGTCGACGATGTGCTCCGCGCCCAGAAGGACGCGGTGCTGGCCCGAATGATCGGCGTGGGCTTCGTCATCGAGGAGTCCATGACCATTCGCGAGCAGCGGGGTCGGGTCGACGAGGTCACGTGGTCGAAGGTGCAGGGCGCGCCGGCGACGATCGCAGAAACCCAGGCGTACGCGTTGCGTCAGCTCGACGCGCTAGCGGAGAAGTTGGAGCGTAAGGCCGCGATCGGTGACCTTGCCAAGGCGGCCAGGGAAGCGGAGTCCAAGGCGCAGGAGTGGCTCGTCGTCCTGGCCCGCTGCTTCCAGTTGCAGGACGCGATCGCCGTGCTCGAACTCGACCGGGTGCTGGATGCGTCGCCGGACGAGTTGGACGGGCATCGCGTCGGGCTGAGGAACGCCCGGCAGAACCGGCTCGAACTCATCGCCCGGTGCACCGAGCGTCTGCTCGCTCGCATGGAAGCGGCCGCGGGCAGGGCGAACGCCAAGGTGCTGCTGAACCCGATGGACTCACCGGCGGTGGTGAAGTCGAGCAACCACGTCTCGGGCGCCATCGTCACCTTCCACGGGCGGCTCGGGATCGAGGGTGATCGGCAGTCGTCGGAGGCGAGACGATGGACGGACGCGGCCAAGGAGGCGAGAGACAAGGCTCTCGAGACCGGAGCAGACGGCGTGGACGCCGCCCGGCGCCTCGGCAACGACACCTTCGACCGGGCCAAGTGGGCGACCGGCAAGCTCTCCGGGCGGGTCGGCGGTTGGGCACTGCGTCGGCGCGGGGAGGACGACGAACTCAAGGAGAAGAGTGGCGACGCTTGATCAGGAGAGAGAACGCGACCTGACACTCGCCACCTGTTCAGCGTCTGGTGTGGTGGAGGTGCAAGCCTTGACTGGTCGGGTTCGTGATGCCGGCCGGGGTAGCGACAAGATCCGCTCTGGTGCAGGCTGGCGGTGTGAAGGCCTTCGTCGGAGTGACGGACGAGAAGTGGTATCGATTCCTGGCGGCGCGTCCTGATCTGAACGAGGTGAACTTCTGGCGTCCGTCGGGCGGTGCATTTCGTGCGCTCACGCCTGGCGAGCCGTTTTTCTTCAAAGCCCACTATCCGTTCAACCGCGTCGTCGGCGGTGGCTTCTTCAGCGGCTTCACCCAGCTGAAGATCTCGGAGGCGTGGAACCTCTTCGCTGAGGGCAACGGCGTCGCGAGCCTCGACGAGATGAGGCATAGCGTCGGGCGGTACCGGAAGCAGCCGATCGGGCCGGGAGAGGATCCGGTGATCGGGTGCATCTTCGTTCGTGACAGCGTCTTCTTCCCCGACGGCTCCACGGTCGATCCGCCCCCGGGCTTCGCGCCGAACGTCGTACAGGGCAAGACGTACGACCTCGCTGATCCAGCCGCTGCGGACTATTTCGGCCTCGCACTTCACCGTCTTCTGGGTGGAGAGGTGGAATTGGACCTTCGTGAGCCATGGCATCGCCCGGGTCCGGTCTATGGGGATCCACGGCTCGTGCCCCAGCGTCTCGGCCAGAAGTCGTTCAAGGCTGTGGTGCTCGGTGCATACGGCCGCCGATGTGCGATCACGGGCAACAAGTTGCAACCGGTTCTCCAGGCGGCGCACATCCGGCCACTGCCGGCTGGTGGCGAGCATCGGCTCGACAACGGCTTGCTGCTCAGGTCCGATGTCCACATCCTCTTCGATCAGGGGTATCTGGGCGTGGACCCGAGGTATCGCCTGATGGTGAGTCCGCGCCTGCGAAGCGAGTTCGGTAACGGCGACCAGTTCTACGCGAAGGCCGGGTCCGTCATCGCGATCCCGGAGCGACGTGGAGACCGGCCCAGAACCGAGTTCCTGGAGTGGCACCTGGAGTCGGTGTTCAAAGCAGCCTGACCGCGGAGGCCCCCCGGCCCGGTAGCTGCCGACGCTGTGGAGATCTTGGTACGAAAGGGCCCTCATGGGGGCCGTTTCGTACCAAGATCTATTCGTGTCTCGCCTGCTGAGACGTCAGTCCCGGAAGTGCTCGGGTGGAGGCGCCGTGGGGGCCGCCGAGAAATCGACGCAGCAACATTTATGGATGTTCGGCTGGTGTCGGACGGTTGATCGTCCTGGTCGGATGGCGGAACGGACATCGCCG
>JAEWFB010000133.1 GCA_023389095.1 Actinomycetes bacterium | reverse complement strand
GTTCGGGAAGCTCTTCACGATCAACTTCGCCCTCGGGCTCGTCACCGGCATCGTCCAGGAGTTCCAGTTCGGGATGAACTGGTCGGACTACAGCCGCTTCGTCGGCGACATCTTCGGCGCTCCGCTGGCGATCGAGGCGCTGCTCGCGTTCTTCCTCGAGTCGACCTTCCTCGGGTTGTGGATCTTCGGCTGGGGCCGGATCCCGGAGAAGCTGCACGCGGCCTGCATGTGGATCGTGCACGTCGGCACGCTGCTGTCGGCGTACTTCATCCTCGCCGCCAACTCGTTCATGCAGCACCCGGTCGGGTACAGGTACAACCCGCAGACCCACCGGGCCGAGCTCACCGACTTCGTCGCCGTCCTCACCAACAAGGTGCAGCTCGTGACGTTCCCGCACGTCGTCCTCGCCGCCTACATGACCGGCGCCGGCGTCGTCATGGGCGTCGCACTGTGGCTCATGCGCCGCGAGGCCCGCCGCGCTGCCGGGACGCCAGCATCCAGCACCCCCGACGCGTCGGGCACCCCTGCGGCCGTGGGCAGCTCGGATGCGCCGATGTACCGGCGTGCAGCCCGGATGGCGGCCGTGTTCTGCCTCGTGGCCGCGGCCGGCGTGGCCGTCAGCGGCGACCTTCAGGGCATGATCATGACCGAGGTGCAGCCGATGAAGATGGCTGCCGCCGAGGCGCTCTACGACTCGGTCCCCGGCGGTGTGGGGGCGCCCTTCTCGGTGCTGTCGGTCGGCTCGCTCGACGGGTCGCACGCCAACGCCATCATCGAGGTCCCCGGCCTGCTCAGCTTCCTGGCCACCGGCTCGTTCGACGGCGCGGTCAAGGGCATCAACGACCTCAAGGCCCAGTACGCCCAGGCCTACGGCGCGAGCGGCGACCCGCTCGTCGCCTCGGCCACCGGCTACGCGCCGAACATCCCGACGACGTACTGGACCTTCCGCCTCATGATCGGGCTCGGCATGGCCACGGCCCTCATCTCCCTCGTCGTGCTCTGGATGACGCGCAAGGGCCGCGCCCCGACGCAACGCTGGCTCGTCTGGATGGCCGTCGCCGCCCCGCTGCTGCCGGTCTTCGCCAACAGCTTCGGCTGGATCTTCACCGAGGTCGGCCGCCAGCCCTGGCTCGTCTTCGGCCTCATGACGACCGCGCAGGGGGTCTCACCGAGCGTCTCGGTCGGCGAGGTCATCACCTCGATGGTCGTCTTCACGCTCCTCTACGGAGCCCTCGCCGTCGTCGAGATCAAGCTCTTCCTCCACTACGTCCGCAAGGGGGCCGAGCCCTTCGAGCAGCCCCAGGACCCGAGCGAGCGGGACGAGGACGCACCCCTCGTCTTCGCCTACTGAAAGGCGCATGACCATGGACCTCGCCACCTTCTGGTTCGTCCTCCTCGGTGTCCTGTGGACCGGCTACCTCGTGCTCGAGGGCTTCGACTTCGGCGTCGGCATGCTGCTGCCCGTCCTCGGTGGCAGGCGCTACGCCACCGACGCGGCCGACGCGCAGAAGCGCCGCCGCGTCCTGCTCAACACCATCGGCCCCGTCTGGGACGGCAACGAGGTGTGGGTGCTGACCGCCGGCGGCGCGACCTTCGCGGCCTTCCCGCACTGGTACGCCACGCTGTTCAGCGGCTTCTACCTGCCGCTGCTCGTCATCCTCGTCGCGCTCATCGTGCGCAACCTCGGCTTCGAGTACCGGCACAAGCGCGAGGACGCCCGGTGGAAGGCCCGGTGGGACCAGGCGATCTTCTGGGGCTCGCTCGTGCCCGCGCTGCTGTGGGGCGTCGCCCTGACGAACATCGTGCGCGGCGTGCCGATCGACGCCGACAAGGAGTTCACCGGAAACGTCCTCACCCTGCTCAACCCGATGAGCCTGCTCGGCGGCCTGGTCTTCGTGGCCCTGTTCGTCACGCACGGCGCGATCTTCGTGGCGCTCAAGACCGACGGGCAGATCCGCCTCGAGGCCCGCGCCATCGCCCAGCGCGTCGGCGCCGTGGCCGCGGTGCTCGCCGTCGTGCTGCTGCTGTGGCTCGGGCTCACCGACGGCAAGCTCGCCTCGTGGGTCACGACGGTCGTCGCGGCGGTGGCCCTGCTCGGGGCGCTGGCCGCCAACCGCGCCGGCCGTGAGGGCTGGGCGTTCATCGGCACCGCGACGACGATCGCCATGTCGGTCGCGACGTACTTCCTCGTGCTGTTCCCGAACGTCATGCCCTCGTCGACGAACCCGGCCTGGAACCTCACCGTCGAGAACGCGTCGAGCACCGAGTACACGCTCAAGGTCATGACGATCGTCGCCCTCGTCTTCACCCCCATCGTCCTGCTCTACCAGGGCTGGACCTACTGGGTCTTCCGTAAGCGCTTGACCGTCAAGCACATTCCCGACGAGGCCCAGCTCGTCAGCACCGGTTCGTGACGGGACGTGTGACATGAGGCCCTTCGACCCGCGGCTCCTCCGGGCGGTCCCCGCCGCCCGGAGGCCGGTCCTCGCCCTCGGCGCCATGGGTGTCGCGAGCGGCGCCGCGACCATCGCGACGGCCTTCGCCCTGTCGGCCGCGGTCGTCGCCGTCGTCGACGGGTCGCCCCTCGTCGGCCCGCTCACCTGGCTCGGCGCGCTCTTCGTCGCGCGTGCCGGGTTGGCGGCGGGCCACGAGTCGGTCTCGGCGTGGGCGGGCGTGGCCGTGTCGTCGGCGCTGCGCTCGGCCCTGCTGCG
>JAEWFB010000070.1 GCA_023389095.1 Actinomycetes bacterium | reverse complement strand
GTCGCGGTGCTGCGGGTCGTGAAGGTGTTGCCACAGGTGCAGGTGACCGTGGTCTCCACGTAGTCGGGGTGAAGGTCCTTCTTCACAATCGTCTCCTCGAGGTGTCATGGCCGGGTCGGAGTCGTTGCTGCCCCACCCTGGTGGGTCGCTCTGCCGTGAACCGGTCCGAAGGAAGAGTGTGCCAGAAAGGCGCACGTCCTCCCAAACGCGTCGGGGCCTGCCCGCATTCCCTGCCCGACGCCTCGTCGGGGTGCAACGATCCGGCCTGTCACGGTGTCGACCACTGCACCGGACGAACGGGGGCGGGATGCAGCACAGGGGTAGGACCGACAGCGTCGCGCGGCGACGTGGCGGGCGGGCCACGGCGCTCGTCGCCGTGCTCGCCGTGCTCGCCGCCGCGGGCTGCACGTCGCAGTCCTGCTCGTTCGACGACTGCCCGGACGTGTCGCCCGACCGCGCGGGGCGGGTCACCGGCACGGACACCTCGGGAACGGTCCGATGGAGCACCACGGTGGCCGACCTGCTCACCCGGTCCCCCACCGTCGGCAACGGCTACGTCGTGCTCGAGGGCTGCCATGCCCCGCACGTCGTGCGGGTCGCGACCGGGACCGTGACGACCCCCGACGGCATGACGGGCGTGCTCGGGGTCGTCGCCGGTCAGGTCGTCGGGTTCCCGCAGGACACGAAGGACGACGCGATGCTGCTCGCCGAGCCGGTCCTCGGCGGGCCCGGCGGATTCTCGTGGACGGAGTCCCCCGACGACCCCGGTGCCCGCAACCGCTACCGTTCCTCCGCCGTGGTCACCGACACCTCGGTGCTCGGTGTGCTGGGCCGCACGCTCGTCGTCTGGACGCCCGGCCCCGACCGATGGGAACGCACCGACGTCGCCCTGCCGGTCACCTCACAGGTCGGCGAGCGGCTCCTGCTCGTAGACCCGACCCACGTCGTGGTGTCCGGCGACGACGGGTCGGTGCTCGGCGTCGACGTCGCCGCCCGACGCGTCGTGTGGCGCACGCTGGCGCCCCGGCCCGACGAACCGGCCTACCAGCACGCCGAGCTCGAGGGGTCCGACGTCGCGGTCGTCACCGGCTTCCCGACCACGAACGGGCCGGCGACCACCGGCGGCATCGACTACGTCGCGTGGCGCGTCGACGCCCGGACCGGGCGCACGCTCGGGCGCCCCACGCCGGGCGCGGTCCACAAGGACTCGGGAAGCGCGATCGCCTCCGCGGTGCAGGACCCCGAGTCCGGCTGGACGGTCACGCAGCACCTGGAGCCCCAGCGGCACGGGGGCTGCTTCTGACCTGGCGCGACCTCCCGGGATCCCGGCGGGACCTGGGCGGCCGACGGCGTCAGGCGTCGGCGAGCACCTCGAGGTGAGCGGGCTGCGCGACGGGCAGCACGACCTGCATGGTGGTGCCCTCCCCCTCGACGGAGGCGATGACGAGCTCACCGCCGTGGCCCTCGACGATGGCGCGCACGATGGCCAGGCCCAGGCCGGTACCGGGGATCGCGGCCGCCGTCGCGTTGCCGGCGCGGAAGAACCGCTCGGAGAGGCGGGCGAGGTCGGCGGCGGGAATGCCGATGCCGGTGTCGCGCACCGAGACGATCGTCGAGTCGCCGGCGCGCTCGGCCGTCAGCACCACCTGGCCGCCCTCGCGCGTGAACTTCACGGCGTTCGAGCCGAGGTTGATGAGGGCCCGCTCGAGCTGGCTGCGGTCGACGTGGACGACGAGGTCCTCCGGCACCTCGTGGCAGACGAGCTCGACGCCGCCGGCGACCGCCACGGGCTCCATCGTCTCGGTGACGGTGCGCAGCAGGTCGGCGACGGTGACGTCCTCGGCCACCGACTGCAGTCCGCTCGCCTCGATCTTGTTGAGCACGAGCAGGTCCTCGATGAGGCCGCGCAGGCGCGTCGCGTTGCGCCCGATGATGTCGAGGGCCACGGACTGGCTCTGGCTGACGTCGCCGAAGTCGCCGTCGGTGAGCAGCTCGAGGTAGCCGCTGATCGAGGTGAGCGGGGTGCGCAGCTCGTGGCTGATCGTCGCCATGAAGTCGGTCTTCTGCCGGTCCAGCTCGGTGAGGCGGCGCACCTGCTCCTCCTGCATGAGGGTCAGGCGCAGGGCGATGATCGACTGGGCGGCGATGGCGGCGCACTGCTGGACGGCCTGGATCTCGTGGCGGTGCCAGCGGCGCGGCCCGTCGACCATCATGATCGCGATGATGCCGAGGCCACGGCCGCCCGTGCCGACCGGGAGCATGAGCAGCGACCGGGCACCGGTGGCCCGGTGGAACGCCCGGGCCCGTTCGTCCTCGAACGCCTGGTGCGCCAGGAGGTCACCGAGGTCGAAGAAGCCGGCGTCGCGGCGCAGCTCGTCGTTGACCGCGCCGATCTGCTGGGCCAGCGAGCGCGGCAGGGGCGGCAGGTCGGGCAGGTCGCCGGCGCACCACTGGAGCCGGTCCTCGATGCTCTGGCCGTCGTCGGCGAGCGTGTAGAGCAGGACGCGGTCGGCCCCGAGACCGACACCGAGCCGGGCGCACACGCGCTGGAGGGCCTCGGGCACGTCGCTCGCGGCGCGCACGCGGCGGCCGACGTCGAGGACGAGCTCCTGCATCTCGAGGACGGCTGCCTGCTGGTCGACGAGGCGCGCGTTGGCCCGGGTGAGGTCGTTGAAGTCGCGGGCGAGCATCCGCACCTCGAGCGCGCCCTCCTCCTGGTTCGCCATGGCGATGACGTCGTCCTCGGCCTGGCGGCGCACGACCTCGCGCAGCCGCGCGATGGGCCGCCCGACGGCGCGGTCCATGCCGAACCCGGCTGCGACGAGCAGCAGCACGACGACGACCGTGACGGCGATGAGGGCGTCCGAGGCCAGGCTCGAGCCGTTGCGGGAGTCGATGCGGGCGTCGTTGCGGTCGCCGCGCACCTGCACGCCGAGCGCGGTGCTCTCGCCGAGGAAGCTCGAGTAGGCGTCCTCGACGACCGCCTGGTCGTCGAGGGGCACCGGTCCCCCCGACGTATGGGCGCCGAGGACCCGGTCGACGGAGTCGAACCAGCGCGTGACGGCCTGCCGCTGGGCCGTGGCGAGGCGCTCGTACGCCGCGGCGTCGGCGCTCGGCAGCTCGGGCCGGTGGATCGCCTCGAGCAGCCGGTCGAGGTCGGCCTGCACCGTCGAGCGGTAGCCGCCGGCTGAGAGCGCCGGCGGGCGTCCGACCGCGGCCAGCTGCCACGCGCCGTGGGCCTGGCCCATCGACTGCACGACGTCGTTGTTCGCGTCGTTGGCCGGCTCGAAGACGAGGGTGAGCGCACGGACCGACTGGCTCTGCATCTGGATGGTCACGACCGACACGACGGCGCCCAGCGTCACGAGCACGACGATGATGCCGACGAAGATCCGGATCTGGGTGCCGACCGAGCTGCGCGTGAAGGGCCGCAGCCCGACGTTCACGAAGAACCCTCGTCGAAGCCCGTTCGCGTCATGACGCCCCACACGTGCTTCTTGCCCCGCAGGCTCGACCACCAGCCCTCGAGCCGCCACCACACGGTGGCCTGCCGGTAGCCGATGTTCTCCAGGACCGAGGCCACGACGGTGACGCCGAGCGCCTGCCACCGGTCGTACTTGTGGAAGGCCCACTCGTCGACGAGCATCGCCGCGAGCGTGACGAGGACCGCATAGCCGTAGGCCAGGACGAGGAAGAGGATGGCGAAGGGGAGGTTGACGACCCCGAGCAGCAGCGCGAGCGGCACGATGATGATGCCGAAGAACTCGAGCAGCGGCGCGAACAGCTCGAAGAGCCAGTAGTACGGCAGGGCGAGCCAGCCGACGCGTCCGTACTTCGGCCGGAAGAGCATCGAGCGGTAGGCCCACAGCGTCTCCCACAGGCCACGGTGCCATCGGCGCCGCTGGTTGCGCAGCACCTTCGCGGTGACCGGCACCTCGGTCCATGACACCGGCTCCGGCACGAACTCGATGCGGTACTCGCGGCCCTCGTCGCGCATGCGCTTGTGGATGCGCATGACGAGCTCGAAGTCCTCGCCGATGCTGTTCGGGTCGAGGCCACCGACCTCGACGACGACGTCGCGGCGGAAGAGCCCGAAGGCGCCGCTGATGAGGATGAGGGAGCCGAGCCGGGACCACCCCGTGCGGCCGAGCAGGAACGCACGCAAGTACTCGACGAGCTGGATGCGCGGCAGCCAGGTCTGCGGCATCTCGACGCGGACGATGCGCCCGGCGATGACCCTGCTGCCGTTGACCGGGCGGATGGCGCCACCGGTGGCGACCATGCGCGTCGGGTCGTCGGCGAACGGACGCGTGACGTGGAGCAGGCCGTCGGGCTCTAGGATCGAGTCGCCGTCGATCATCGCGACGAGCGGCTCGGTGGCCGCGTTGATCGCGACGTTGATGGCCTCGGACCGGCCGGAGTTCTCCTTGCGGACGACGACGAGGCGGGTGCGGCCGTCGCGCGGCACGTAGACGCCGAGCACCCGGGCCCGGACCGGGACCTCGTGCGGCAGCTCGCGGGGCACCTCGACGAGGTCGAAGGCCTCGTGCAGCCGTTCGAACGTCGCATCGGTGCTGCCGTCGTCGACGACGACGACCTCGTGCCGGGGGTAGCGCAGGGTGAGGAAGGACTTGACCGCCGTGACGATCCCGGCCTCTTCGTTGTACGCGGGGACGAGCAGCGAGACCCCGGGCGCGAGCCCCGCCCCCTGCCACTCCACGGCGGTGGCCCGACGCCGCTCCTGGGCCCGGAACTCGAGGAAGGCCAGCACGATGATGACGACGAGCGAGGTGTTGATGAGCAGGAAGTAGAGCAGGATCGGGATGGACGTGACGTCCATGACCCACACGACGGCGGAGCGCAGCCCCTCGACGAAGCCGGTCATGCCGAGGCCCGCTGCAGCTCGGCGACGGTGCGGGCGGCGCGGACGGGTGCGGTGTCCTCGCGGCCCGCCAGCGCGGTGCGGCCGTCGGCGCCGAGGCCGAGCAGGGCCGTGGCCGCGATCTCGGCGAGGCGCGGGTCGGGGTCGTCGAGCAGCGTCGCGAGCACCGGGACGG
>JAEWFB010000035.1 GCA_023389095.1 Actinomycetes bacterium | reverse complement strand
CGCCGGGGCGGACGAACCGGCGGACGAACCGGCGGACGAACCGGCGGACGAACCGGCCGGAGCGGCCGCAGGGGTCGACGAGCCGCCGGACTGGCGGGCGCGGATGGCCTCGACGAGGTCGCTCTTGCGCATCTTCGTCGTGCCCTTGATGCCCATGGACGAGGCAACGCCCTTGAGCTCGTCCAGCTTCATGGCGGCGAGGCCAGACACGGGACGGGTGGTGGTTTCTGACACGAAGGATCCTTCCCCCTCGTTTGCGACCCGGGGCGGACTCGCACGGGTCGGACTTGGGCCAGTGCTGGCCTGAAGGTGGTCCACGACGGCGCACGGCGCCGAGAGGCGATGAAAGGGCCTCTGCGTGGGGGTGACGCACCGGCCTGCGAAGCTCGCGGCGTGTGGTGCTCCCGCAGGATACCATCCGGCCCCCTCGCGTGTGAGGAGGCACGCGGTGCGAGCGGGAGCCCCCTGACCCGGGGGTGAGGGTGGCCGGAGGACGCCCGTCGGGCACGCCCGCCGCAGGTCGGTCAGCGTGCGGTGACGACCGCGCCGCTCGAAGGCACACCCGGCGCGAGGCGACGCCAGCCGGCGTGCCCGTCCGGCACCTGCACCTCGGGGGCGCGGCCACGGGGCGTGAGCACGAGGATGCTCGGGCCCGCGCCGGAGACGACAGCCGCGTGCCCCTGGGCGCGCAGCACGTCGACGACGTCCATCGTGTCGGGATAGGAGGGCCGACGCGCCTCCTGGTGGAGCCAGTCGCGGGTCGCGGCGTGCAGGTGCGAGGGGTCGGCGGTCAGCGCGTGGACGAGGAGCGCGGCGCGGCCGGCCCCGGCCGCGGCCTCCCGCAGCGGGACGGCGTCGGGCAGCACGGCGCGGGCGGTGCGGGTGGCCAGCTGCGTGCCGGGCACGAGGACGACGACGTCGACGTCGTCGTGGAGCCTCAGTCGCGCCGTGACGGTGTGCTCGCCGCGGTCGACGCCCGTGCCGTCGGGCATCCAGCTGACGGTGAGGCCGCCGAACACGCTCGCCGACGCGTTGTCCGGGTGGCCCTCGAGGAGGCTCGCGACGTCGTCGGCGAGGTCGAGGTCGACGGGCACCTGCTCCCCCGCCGCCGGCCAGGCGGCGTCACCCGCACTCGCCGCGCCGGGGCGCCAGCCCACTGCCGGCCCCGAGAGCGCCTGTGCCGCAACGACGCCCGCTACGATCGCCGTGGCCGACGAACCGAGGCCACGCCCGTGCGGGACACCGTTGCAGGCGTCGATGACGAGCCCCGCCGGCGCCTCGACGCCGAGCCGCTGCCACGTGTGGCGCATCGTGGCGTGCACGAGGTGGCTCTCGTCGGTGGGGACCTCCTCGGCCGCCTCGCCGGTGACCGTGATCGTGAGCCCGGGGACGTCGGTCGTCGTGACGACGTACTCGTCCCACAGGCCGAGCGCGAGCCCGATCGAGTCGAAGCCGGGGCCGAGGTTGGCGCTGCTCGCCGGCACACGGACGTGCACCGAGCGTCCGGCGGCCACCCGCGTCACGCGTCAGTCCTCGAGGCCGAGGGCCCGCGCCGCGCTCACGGCGTCGACGGGCACCCGCACCGGCGTCACGTCGCCCCCGTCAGCCGTGCGCAGGGCCCACTGCGGGTCCTTGAGGCCGTGGCCGGTGACGGTGCAGACGATGCGCGACCCGGCCGGGACCAGGCCCGCCTCGTGGCACGCGAGCAGCCCGGCGACCGACGCCGCGGAGCCCGGCTCGACGAAGACGCCCTCCTGGGCGGACAGGAACCGGTGGGCGGCGAGGATCTGCTCGTCGGTGACGGCGTCGATGCGGCCCCCGGACTCGTCGCGCGCCGCGACGGCCTGCTGCCACGATGCCGGGTTGCCGATGCGGATCGCGGTGGCGATGGTCTCGGGCTCGTCGACGGGGTGTCCGAGGACGATCGGCGCGGCGCCGGCGGCCTGGAAGCCCCACATGACGGGCAGGTGCGTCGCGGGACCGGCCGGGGCGTCGGTGACGGGCGTCGCGAGGTACTCGCGGTAGCCCTTCCAGTAGGCGGTGATGTTGCCGGCGTTGCCGACCGGGAGGCAGTGGATGTCGGGAGCGTCGCCGAGCGCGTCGACGACCTCGAACGCGGCGGTCTTCTGGCCCTCGATGCGGGCCGGGTTGACCGAGTTGACGAGCTCGACGGGGTAGGCCTCGGCGAGCTTTCGGGCCAGCGTGAGGCAGTCGTCGAAGTTGCCGTCGACCTGCAGCAGGGTGGCCCCGTGGGCGATCGCCTGGCTCAGCTTGCCCATCGCGATCTTGCCGTCGGGGACGAGGACGCCGCAGGCCATCCCGGCCTTGGTGGCGTACGCCGCGGCCGAGGCGCTCGTGTTGCCGGTGCTCGCGCAGATGACGGCCTTCGCGCCCTTCTTCGCGGCCAGGCTGATCGCCGCGGTCATGCCGCGGTCCTTGAACGACCCGGTCGGGTTGAGGCCCTCGTACTTGAGGTGCACCTCGGCGCCGACGCGTTCGGAGAGCTTCTCGGCCGGGATGAGCGGCGTGCCACCCTCGCGCAGGGTCACGACGGGCGCACCCTCGAGCATCGGCAGCCGGTCGGCGTACTCGGGGATCACGCCCCGCCACTGGTGGGCCATCACGAACCTTCCACGCGCATCACGGAGTTGACGCCACGGACGACGTCGAGGGTGCGCAGCGCGTC
>JAEWFB010000025.1 GCA_023389095.1 Actinomycetes bacterium | reverse complement strand
CGGCAGGCCCACCCCGGCGCGCAACCGGGCGGCGAGGTGCTCGAACGCCGTGAGCGCCGCCTGCGCCGCGACGACGACCGCCGTGACCGCGGCCCACGTGCCCACGCGTCGGGCGGTGGTCGTGTCGAGGCGTGCCAGGCCGACGCCGACCACGAGGCCGACGGTGGCGGCCGAGGTCCACTGCACGACCGACCCGGCGTCGTCCGAACCGAGCGCCACGACGACGAGGCGCGTGGTCCACGCGCCGGCGGCGACCGCGACGGGGGCGCTCGCGAGGGCAGCCGGCACGGGTCGCCCGGAGGCCAGGCACCACCCGAGCAGGAGACCGAGCACGCCGCCCGCGACGGCGACCGCTGCAACGCCGAGCAGCACCCGGCTGTCCTGGTCGAAGTCGCTGCCGAGCTGGCGGGTGGCCCCCGCGGACTGGGCCACGGTGTACGCGATGGCCGCGAGCGCACCCACGGCAGAGGCGATCCCGGCCAGGACCGGGCGTCCGGTGTCTCGCCGCACCCACCGCACCGAGAGCCCGGCTGCTGCGCCCCCGACGACGGTCAGCGCGACCAGCAGCGGCAGGAAGACGGTGCGGAACGGCAGGAGGGTGGTGTAGCCCCCGCTCGCCTCACCGGTGACCGCGTCGGCGACCCAGTACCGAGGTGAGGAGGCGCCGAGGCCGTCGACGATCCACGGCAGCGCGCCCACCACCCACCAGGCGGCCGCCGCGAGGGGGAGGACCGGCCAGATGCGGGTGCGGGCGTGCCGGAGTCGTGCCTCTGGGCTGAAGCTGCGGTCGGCGGTGTCCACCGGGAGATCCGATCACGGAGTCCCGGGTCGCGCCAACCCGTCGTCCAGGATCGGCGGGCCGTTCAGCCGCGCTCGGGCCGCCACAACTGGACCGATGCCACAGGTTCGAAACCCGCTGACAGGAAAGCCCGCAGCGCTCGTGCGTTGCCCGGGGCGCACGTCGCGACGACGACCTCGTCCTGCGCCACGAGCGTCAGGCTGTCTCGCACGACCTCGGTGCCGGAACGCTGCTGGTCGGGGTCGGTCTCGACACCGACCTCGTGCAGCCCGCCGAGCCCGCGGGAGAGTGTCACGAGGGTCTTGTCGCGGGCCTCGGCGTACCCGAACGTGCGCACGCTGCTGCGCACGACGGTGGCGTGCTCGGCCCGGGGATGGTTGCGCAGGTCGCTGCGCGGCACGAGGGTGGGTTCGCCGCCGCGGCCGCGCGCGACGAGGACGACGTCGAGCGAGTCGATCCAGCCGCCTGCGGCGAGCGCCGAGACGACGCGGGGGTTGCTCGCGCCGCCGAAGCCGTCGGCACCCAGCGCGTCGACGTCGTCGTCGCGGACGTCGCCGCCGATGGCGAGCACGGCGTGGCCGGTGAAGGCGATGACGCCCTCGATGCCCTCGCGCCAGGGCTCGACGCGGCGCCAGGCGCCGTCGACGTCGGGGAACTCTCCCGTGGCGGCGCTGGACAGGGCGGAGGCGATCGGGTGCACGCGCCCCATGTAACCCCCGGACGGCGCCGGGCGCGCGCCGTCGTCCACGACGTGACCACCGGCCCCCCGACACCACGGCACGGGCGCACCGAAGCCCCGACCGCGCCGGGTAGGGTCGGGTCATGTCCCGACCGCACGCGGCCGCCATCATCGAGGACACCGTCCACGAGCAGATCGAGCGCGTGCTGCGCGGTCGCGGCTGGGGCAACCGCGTCATCACCCACGTCGGCTACGGGTCGTCGTCGTTCGTGCGCGTCTATGCACGAATCCTGCTGGGGCGCAAGGGGCGCGAGCAGACCGAGGGCCCCGAGGCGCGTCAGGACGCCACCGGCGCGCTCAGCCCGGCCCGCTACGACCGGGGGTGGCGGGCCTTCATCACCTCGCCGGCCACGGGCGTCCCGGTCAAGGTCACGGCCGGCGACCGTGAGGTGTACGGCCGCTCCGACCGGGGTGGCCACGTCGACATCGTCGCGCGCGACCACGGCCTCGAACCGGGCTGGCAGCAGGTGCTCGTCGAGGTCCAGGGCACCGACCCCGTCGCGGCCGACGTCTTCATCGTGGCCGACGGGGTGGCGCACGGGATCGTCAGCGACATCGACGACACGGTCATCACGACGATGCTGCCGCGTCCGATGATCGCGGCCTTCAACACGTTCGTGCGGCGCGGGAAGGCCCGCCACGCCGTGGCCGGCATGGCGCCGATGTACCGCCGCATCCTGTCGGCGCACCCCGGCGCCCCGATCGTCTACGTGTCCACCGGCGCCTGGAACGTGGCCTCGACCCTCAACCGGTTCCTCGTCGAGAACGGGTTCCCGCTCGGGCCGCTCATGCTCACCGACTGGGGCCCGACCAACACCGGCTGGTTCCGCAGCGGCCAGGACCACAAGCGCACCTGCCTGCACCGGCTGGCCCGCGACTTCCCCGACATCTCGTGGCTGCTCGTCGGCGACGACGGCCAGCACGACCCGGCGCTCTACACCGAGTTCGCCGAGGCGCGCCCCGACCGCGTCGACGCCATCTGCATCCGGCAGCTGTCGCCGGCCGAGCAGGTGCTGTCCAACCCGATCAAGCTCGACGCGCCCCTGCGCCCGTGGGCGGCCCGCACCGTGCAGACCTTCTCGGCGCCCGACGGGCACGGCCTGCTGCGCCTGCTCGAGGAGCACGGACGCGTCGGCGAGCCCGTGGCCGGCGAGGAGCAGCCGTCGCGTCCGGGGCCGCGCCGTCCCCACCGGGTGACAGACTGACGCCATGCCCGAGCTGCCCGAGGTGCAGGCGCTCGTCGACTTCCTCGCCGAGCGCACGGACGGTCTTGCCGTCACGAAGGTCGAGCTCGCCTCCTTCAGCGTCCTCAAGACGTTCGACCCGCCGCCGCAGGCGCTCGAGGGCGCCCCGGTCGACGGCGTGCACCGGCACGGCAAGTTCCTCGACCTCGACGTCGACGGCACGCACCTCGTCTTCCACCTGGCCCGTGCCGGCTGGCTGCGCTGGTCCGACCACCTGCCCGACACCGTCCTGCGCCCGGGCAAGTCACCCATCGCGCTGCGGGTGCGCCTGTCCGACGGTTCGGGCTTCGACCTGACCGAGGCCGGCACGAAGAAGTCGCTGGCCGCCTACATCGTCCGCGACCCCGCGGAGGTGCCCGGCATCGCGCGCCTGGGCCCCGACCCCCTCGCCGACGACTTCACCCGCGAACGGTTCGGGCAGATCCTCGAGGGCCGGCGCACCCAGATCAAGGGCCTGCTGCGCGACCAGGAGGTCATCGCCGGCGTCGGCAACGCCTACTCCGACGAGGTCCTGCACGTCGCCAAGATCAGCCCGTTCGCCATCGCCGGGTCGCTGGCCCCCGAGGTCGTCGACCGGCTCTATGCCGCGCTGCGCGACACGTTGGCCTCGGCGGTCGCCACGGCGTCGGGCAAGCCCGCCAAGGAGCTCAAGGACGCCAAGCGCGCGGGCATGCGCGTCCACGCCCGCACCGGCGAGGCCTGCCCCGAGTGCGGCGACGTCGTGCGCGAGGTGTCCTTCGCCGACACCTCGCTCCAGTACTGCGCCACCTGCCAGACGGGCGGCAAGCCGCTCGCCGACCGGCGGATGTCCAAGCTGCTCAAGTGACCCGGCGGTACGAGCCTGCGCCCGTGAGCGGCGCCGGGTTCGTCCGGAGTGCAACGTTTCGGCCCGCGTGGTTGTCTCCACCGTCATGAAGCCGATCCGTCGCGCCCCCTCCACCGCCCTCGCCGCCTCCGTCGCCGCCCTTGCCGCCCTTGCCGCGCTCGCCCTGGCGGGGTGCGGCAGTGCGGTCTCGCCGGGATCCGGTTCCTCCGGCGGCTCGACCGCCGTCGGGGGCACGATGCCCGCCCCGGGCGACAGCGGGTCAGGTGGCCCGGGTGGCTCCGGCGGATCGGGGCCCGCCACCGGCACCTCGGGCGCGGTCCGCCTCGTCGCGACCGCGGCCCCGGGCTCGCCGGCCACGGCCGGCATCAAGGCCGCGCCGGGCGTCGTCGTCGAGTACACGCTGTCGAACACCGGCTCTTCGCCGCTCGCCGCCTACGACGTCGTGCCCGCCTCGCTCGGTTCGGCGGCGCTGCCGGCAGACGTCGACCGGGAGCACGCGTGGGTCTACGCCCAGCAGGGCACGGTGCGGGTCAGCAAGCAGGGCTTCGCCACGGCGCCGAACGTGCGTTTCGCCGCTGCGCCCACGATGGGCGCCCGGGCGCTGCCCGCCGGGGGGACCCTGAGCGGCCGCGCGTTCGTCCCGACGCCGCTCGCGCGCGCCGTCCCCGGCGCCGACTTCACGGCGCCGAACGAGCCTCTGCCGGCCGCTGCCGGCTCCTTCACCTTCTGCGTGCAGGTCGGCCCGGGAGGGGCCCCGATGCGTCCGTCCGCCGCGGTCCGGGGCGTCCTCGAGACGCCGGTGGCCGCTCCCGCCGCGGACACGCTCGTGTGCACCGATGCGCTGGCGCTGCCGGCGTCCTGACGCCTCGCCCGTCGCCTCAGCGGATGAGGGAGACGGTGAGCGCGCTGAGCCCGACGGCCAGGGCCGTGAGGCAGGCGAAGGCGGCGAACGCGGCGACCGACCAGCGTCGTGCCGACTGCGACGCCACCCGGGCCCGCTCGTACCGGCCGCCGGCCCAGTACGGCGACACCTGCAGCGCCCTGACCAGCGCCACCAGCCCGAACGGCACGGGGAAGAAGAGCAGCGCGAGCAGGGCGAGGCCCAGGTGGGTCGCCGGCTGGCCGGGCGCGACGGGCATCGCGGGCCGCCCGGGACCCGGCTGCGCGCCTGACCTCCACCCGGTGCTGTGGCTGCGTCCCGTCTGGTGCGAGACGGTGAGGCCGAACGCCGCCCGGGGAGGCCGGTGCGGTGGCGGCAGCGGCGCCGGCGGCCGCGGCGCGGACCGTTGCGGCAGGGGTGGCGTCGACGGGGATGGGGCCGGCGGCAGGGGCGTGGTCGCGCTGGGAGGGGTCGCGGTGGGTGGGGTCACGGGAGTCGCCGGCGCGGCGGCGTCCGGGGGGTCGAGGTGGGGCAGCCAGGCCGACCACTCGTCCGACGTCGGGTCGGGTGACTGGTCCCGGGACGGGTCGACCATGGCGTGCTCCCGAGCCGGCTAGATGATCCGGGGGTCGCCGTCGGCGACGACCGACTTGCCGGCACGCTCCCACTCGAGCATGCCGCCCTCGACGTTGGCGACGTCGTAGCCCTGCATCACGAGCCACTGCACCGCGCGGGCGGAGCGGCCGCCCATCCGGCACACGACGCCGACGGTGGCGTCGGTGTCGGGCAGCTCGCCGAGTCGGGCGGGCAGCTCGCCGAGCGGGATGTGGACGGCGTTCGGGGCGTGGCCGGCCTCCCACTCGGCGGGCTCGCGCACGTCGACCATGACGGCGTCGTCGGGCAGCTCGGAGACGGTCGTCGTGGGGATGCTCATGCCTTCATCGTGACACGGGAGCCGCGTGATCCGGGAGCGCGGCGTCAGGACCCGGGGCGGGCCGGGGCGGGTCAGGGCACCCGGGCCGCGAGCGTGTTGAGGACGGCCGCGGCGTCGGCGGCGTCGTCGACGGTGACGACGACGGGCGGCTCGCCGACGCGCTCGACGAGCAGCGCCTCGCCGGAGCGGGTGACGAACCCGCGCCGACCGTCGCGGCCCAGGCGCCAGCCCCACCCGCCGAACTCGCGCAGCGGCGACACGGTCGTGGCGTCGGCGCGGGCCACCCGCTCGAGCGGCACCCGGCTCCACGTGACGAAGAGGCTGGTGATGCGCAGGCCCTCGCCGTCGACGACGACCCGGGCCGAGCACGTGACGACGAGGAGCCCCACGAGGGCCGCCGCGAGCAGGAGCACCCACGGCTGCCCGAGGAGGGCGAGGACGAGCAGGGGCAGCACGGCGAGCACGACGATGACGACGACGGCGCGGCTCGGCAGGGCGGCCCGGCCGGTCCAGGCCAGACGCGTCGTGTCGGGCACGTCGAGCCGGACGGCATCGGACGGCACCGCGTGGCGGGTGCCCTCGAGCGGCGGCGGCACGACGCGTCCCCACCACCACAGCGCCAGGCCGACGCCGAGCGCGGCGACGAGCGTCGGCAGCACCCACGGCGTCGGGAAGGCCTGCGGCGGCTCGCCGGGACGCTGGGACACGAGCCCGCCGAAGCCCAGGCCGGCGAGCAGGACCGCCAGCGCGCCCGCGATCCCGGCGAGCGGACCCCGGGCGCTGCGGTGCATCGCCGCACCGAGCCCGACGAGCAGCAGCGGGAGCAGGGCGGTCATCGCCGCGGCGGTGACGGTGGCGCCGGCGACCGACGTGTACCGGTCCGGCTGGCCGTCGAGGCCCCAGTGCACGGCGACCTGCTCGGGCAGCTCGTCGCGCACGGCCGCCGTCAGCAGGAGGCCGCCGGCGGCGAGGACCGGGCCGACGAGGGCGCTCGCGACGAGGGCGGCGGTCGGACGTCGGTCGGGCCGGCGGCGTTCGGTGGTCATGTCAGTACTCGCTCTCGATGAGTCGGGCCAGGTCGGTGGGGCTCGCCCCGACGCGTCTCGCCTCGGCGACGAGCTCGGTGACGAGGGTGCGCAGGCGGGCCTCGGGGGCGGGGTCGGTGGCGCTGACGACGGCGCCGCGGCCGCGGCGCAGGTCGATGAGGCCCTCGTCGCGCAGGGACTGGTAGGCGCGCAGGACCGTGTGGAGGTTGACGTCGAGGACGGCGGCGACCTCCTTGGCCGAGGGGAGCCGGTCGCCGCGGTCGAGGCGGCCGGCGGCCATCTCACGACGGACGCACGCGGCCACCTGGACGTGGAGCGGGGTGCTCGAGGTCGGGTCCACCTGCCACAACATAGTTCTATTATGACTAGAACTAACGTCAATGTGCAACGCACTAGGGTGAGGCGGGTGAAGATCCTGTCGATCCAGTCCCACGTCGCGTACGGCCACGCCGGCAACTCGGCCGCGGTCTTCCCGCTCCAGCGCCTCGGCCACGACGTCTATCCCGTGCTCACGGTGACCTTCTCCAACCACACCGGCTACGGCGCGACGCGTGGCCCGCTCATCGCCCCGGCCGATGTCGCCGAGGTCATCACCGGCGTCGAGGAGCGGGGCGCCTTCCCGTCGATCGACGCGGTCCTGTCGGGCTACCAGGGGGCCGAGTCGGTCGGCGAGGTGGTCCTCGACGCCGTCGCCCGCGTCAAGGCGGCCAACCCCGCGGCCATCTACTGCTGCGACCCCGTCATGGGCGACGTCGGCCGCGGGTTCTTCGTCCGCGAGGGCATCCCCGAGTACATGCGCGACCACGTCGTGCCGAAGGCCGACATCGTCACGCCGAACCAGTTCGAGCTCGAGTTCCTGTCGGGCCGCACCGTGCAGACCCAGGACGACCTCCTCGCCGCGGCGGACCAGCTGCGCGAGTCCGGCCCGTCGGTCGTCCTCGTGACGAGCGCGCTCACCACCGACACCCCTGAGGGCTCGATCCAGATGGCGTGCGTCACCCGCGACGGCGCGTGGACCGTCACGACGCCGATGCTGCCGATGACGGTTCGCGGCGGGGGCGACGTCACGGCAGCGGTGTTCCTCGCCCACCACCTCACCGACGGCCCGGAGGTCGCGCTCCGGCGCACCGCGGCGACGATGTACGCGGTCCTCGAGCGGACCCATGCCGAGGGGTCGGAGGAGATGCTCCTCGTCGCCGGGCAGGATGCGATAGCCAACCCCGACGAGAAATTCGAGATCGTCCGGGTTCGGTGACCCATTCCGGTGTCGGAGCCCGTATAGTCACAGGCGCGCCGTTCCGCATGACCACCCCTGACCGTGCGGAACGGCGCCTTTTTGTCCCTGTTTTCAGTGGAATTCGCCTCTAACGGCGGGTGATTTCCTCCCCGCCCGAGGGCGGGTCGGGCGACACGCTCTCGCCCCGTATGCGGATGTCTCCGGTCTGCCGTAGAGACGCGTATAGCCTCCGAGCGTGGACCCGATCACCAACCCGTACGCGCCGGGCGCGGGCCAGCGTCCGCCCGAGCTCGCGGGACGCGACGAACAGCTGCGCACGTTCGACGTCGTCCTCGAGCGCATCGCCCGCGGGCGCTCCGAGCGGTCGATCGTCCTGACCGGGCTGCGCGGCGTCGGCAAGACCGTGCTCCTCAACGCCCTTCGCTCCTCGGCGGTGCGGGCCGACTGGGGCACCGGCAAGTTCGAGGCACGCCCGGACCAGCGGCTGCGACGGCCGCTCGCGGCGGCGGCCCACCAGGCCGTGCGCGAGCTGGCCCACCCGCGCGGCGAGGACGTCGACCAGGTGCTCGGTACCGTCAAGGCCTTCGCCCTGCGCGACAACCCGACCGGCGCGAAGCTGCGCGACCGCTGGCAGCCCGGGATCGACGTGCCCACGGTGTCCGGCCGGGCCGACAGCGGCGACATCGAGATCGACCTCGTCGAGCTCTTCACCGACATCGGTGGCCTCGCCGCCGACGTCGGCAAGGGCATCGCCTTCTTCGTCGACGAGATGCAGGACCTCGACCCCGACGACGTCTCGGCGCTGTGCGCCGCGTGCCACGAGATCTCCCAGTCCGGCCTGCCGGTCATCGTCGTCGGCGCCGGCCTGCCGCACCTGCCGGCCGTGCTCTCGGCGTCGAAGTCCTATTCCGAGCGGCTGTTCCGCTACTCGCGGATCGACCGGCTGCCACGCGAGGCCGCCGACCACGCGCTCGTCGGCCCGGCCGCCGAGGAGGGCTGCGCGTTCACGCCCGACGCGCTCGACGAGATGTACGCCGTCACCGCGGGCTACCCCTACTTCATCCAGGCCTACGGCAAGGTCGTGTGGGACGTCGCCCCCACCTCGCCCGTCACGGCCCAGGACATCCGCGTCGCCGTGCCGGAGGCCGAGAGCGAGCTCGCCGTCGGCTTCTTCGGCTCGCGCTTCGAGCGCGCTACCCCCGCCGAGCGCGAGTACCTGCGGGCCATGGCCGATGCTGCCATCACCGAACCCGCTGCGCTGCAAGAGGACTCACACTCGGAGGAGCGCGAGGCCGTGCCGACGTCCGCGGTGGCGGAGGTGCTCGGTCGCAAGCCGCAGTCGCTGTCGCCGGCCCGTGACTCCCTCATCAAGAAGGGCCTCATCTACTCCGGCGAGCGCGGCCTCATCGCCTTCACCGTGCCGCACTTCGGCCGGTACCTGCGCACCCAGGCCTAGAGGTGCCGGAGGGGTACGGCCGCCCGGTGACCGCCGGCAGGGCCGAACGGGTACGTACGAAGGCGTCCGCAGACCAACCGTCCGCCCCGGGAGCTGTCGTGCCGGCCTATCGCCTCGACTCCGTCGCGCCTGCGCTGACCGCGCGCATCGGTGGCGCCACCCCCGGAGGCGCCCGGCGGTACGCCTTCGCGGTCGCCCGGCTCGCGTGCGGCGTGGCGCGGGTGCACGACCGCACGGCCCTCGAGGTCGCGCGCGGGGGCATCGCCGCCGGCCCCGGGATCGACGAGCTCGTGAAGCTGTGGGAGCTCGAGCGTCGCCTCGACGCCGCCTGCGACGCACACCTCGACCCCGACGCCGGCTACCCCGAGCCGGCCACCCTGCGGCTGCACGACGAGTGCGCCGAGGCCAAGGCCGTCGCTGCCGTCATCGCGGCTCTCAAGCCCGAGCCGCACGACGCCGCGCGAGAGGCCGCCTACGAGGCCTGGGCCGCCGGGTGCGAGCCTGAGGCGCTCGAGGCCCTGGTGCCGCACCTCGAGTCCGCCGACGCCGACGCCGGCCACTGACGGCCGACGACACCGGCCACCGAGGCTGCCGCGCCGGCCACCTACCCCTCGGCGAGGTCGTCGCGCAGCACCCGCTTGAGCAGCTTGCCGCTCTGGTTGCGCGGCAGCTCGTCGACGAAGTGGACGCGCTTGGGCAGCTTGAAACCGGCGATCGAGCCCCGGGCGTGCTCGACGAGCTGCTCCGCCGTGACCGCGTGCCCGTCGCGGACGACGACGACCGCGGTGATCGCCTCGATCCAGCGCTCGTCCGGGGTCGCGATGACGGCCACCTCGGCCACGGCCGGGTGCGTGTAGAGCGCGTCCTCGACCTCGCGCGAGGCGACCATGACCCCGCCGGTGTTGATGACGTCCTTGATGCGGTCCACGACGGTGAGGTAGCCCGACGCGTCGCGGCGCACGAGGTCGCCGGAGTGGAACCACCCGTCGCGGAAGGCCTCCTCGGTGACCTCGGCCTTGCCCCAGTAGCCGGCGCACAGCTGTGGCGAGCGGTAGAGCAGCTCGCCCGGCTCGTCGGCCTCGACGTCGCGGCCCTCGGGGTCGGCGACCCGCGCCTCGACGAAGAGCACCGTCCGGCCCGCCGCGTCCGGGCGCTCGTCGTGCTCCTCCGGGCGCAGCACCGTGGCGAGGGGCCCGATCTCCGACTGGCCGAAGCAGTTCCAGAACCCGAGGCCGGGCAGCCGGTCGCGGAGCCGGTCGCGCACCGGGCCGGGCATGATCGACGCGCCGTAGTAGGCCTTGCGCAGCGACGACAGGTCGGCGGCCGCGAGGTCAGGGTGGTTCGACAGCGGCACCCAGACCGTCGGGGCGAGGAACAGCGACCCGGTGCCGTGGGCCGCCACCTGGCGCAGGATCTCCGCGACGTCCGGTCGCGGCAGCAGGTGGTTGGTCGCACCGACGGCGAGGTAGGGCAGGAGGAACACGTGCATCTGCGCCGAGTGGTAGAGCGGCATGGAGTGCAGCGGCGCGTCGTCCTCACGCAGGTCGAGCCCGACGATGCTCGACACGTACTCGTGGACGAGGGCCCGGTGGGTCATCATCGCGCCCTTGGGCAGGCTCGTCGTGCCCGAGGTGTAGAGCAGCTGGACGAGGTCGGTGTCGGCGCGTTCGACGTCGAGCGCGGGCACCTCGCCGGCACGCCAGGCCTCGAGGACGGCATCGTCGGTGCCGTGCAGCACGAGCACCTGCTCCAGCGCCGTGTCGGCGCGGACCGCCTCGACGCCCTCGCGCAGGGCGGTGTCGACGAGCGCGACGCGGGCGCCGCAGTCCTGCAGCAGGTAGCGCAGCTCCGGCCCGGTCAGCGCGTAGTTGATCGGCACGTGGACGAGGCCGGCGCGGGCGCAGCCGAGGAAGGCGAGCAGGTAGGCGTCGGAGTTGACGCCGACGGTCGCGACGCGGTCGCCCCGCTCGAGGCCGACCGTCAGCAGGTGCGCCGCGGCCCGCGTCACCGCGGCGTCGAGCTCGGCGTACGTCCATGTCCGGTCGGCGAAGACGAGGGCGGTGCGGTCGGGGTGGCGCGTCGCGCTGCGGCGCACGACGTCGTCGACGGTGCTCGAGGTGGTGACGCTCACGGGCGCTCCTTGGGCTCGGTGGGCTCGGTGGCCTCGGTGGGATGGTCGGGGCGGGCGGACGCGTCGCCACCGAAGGCGTGCAGCAGGCGGTCGGCGTCGGGCGTGGTCGACAGGCGGGCGATCGTCGCGGCCTCGTCGGCGAGGTGATCGGCGTAGGGACGGTCGGGCGCGGCTCGCAGGAGCCGGGCCGCCTCGCCGACGGCGCGCGACGGCTGGGCGACGATCCCGGCCACGACCGCCTCGACGGCCGCGTCGAGATCGCCTGCGGCACAGACCTGCCCGACGAGGCCCCACTCGAGCGCCGTCGCGGCGTCGAGCCGCAGCCCGGTGAGCAGGATCAGGGCGGCACGGCGCGGACCGACCACGGCCGGCAGCAGCGCCGACACCCCGCAGTCCGGCGACAGCCCCACCGCGCCGTAGGCGGCGAGGAAGGAGGCACGGTCCGAGGCGACGACGACGTCGGCCGCGAGGACGAGCCCGAGCCCTGCTCCGGCGGCCGGGCCCTGGACGCCGGCCACCACGGGCACGGGCAGCGAACGGAGCCCGGTCAGGGCGTCGTGCAGCACGCCGGCCAGCTCGGCGACGAAGGCCGCGCGGTCGGGCGCGTCGGCCATGGCCCGGACGTCGCCGCCGGCGCAGAACAGGCGCCCGGTCGAGCGGAGGACGACGCAGCGCAGCTCGCCCGAGGCGGCCGGCGCGGCGAGCCGTCCCACCGCCTCGCGCAGGGCGAGCGCGGTCGGCAGGTCGAGGGCGTTGCCCGCGTCGGGGCGCTCGAGGCGCACCGTCGCCACACCGTCGACCACGTCCACCATCGACACCGTCGTCGTCACGCCGCCATCCTGCCCCGCCACGCCGCGAGCGGTGCACCGTTCGGCCGCCGCGTCTCGCCCAGCGGTCGCCCGTAGGGTTGGCGCATGACGGACCGGGCCCGACGCGGCAGTGACCTCGCGGCGTGGGGCCCGGCGGCGTGAGGTACCTCGCCGACGCCGCGCTCGCGGCCGCCGCGACCGCCTACGCCCTCCTCGCGTACCGGCGCGAGCCGCGCCGCTGGCGGATCGGCGCCGCCCTGACCCTGGCCGCGTGGACGGTGGCGGCGGCCGTGCTCGACGGGATCGATGCGCTGTTCGACGGGACGCAGTGGGGCGACCTCGTCGTGCTGACGCTGCCGTGGGCGCTCTCGGTCGTCGTCGGCCTCGTGCTCGTCCTCAACGGCCTGCGCATGGTCCGGCGCGAGGGTCGCACCCTGGGCAACCTGCTGCCGTTCCTGCTCGGGCTGGGCATGACCGCCGCCACCGTCGTCGGGGTCGCGCTGTTCTGGTTCGGGACGGGTTTCGGTGACAGCCCGGCGCTCCTGTCGGTGCTCGGCGTCGCCGTCCTCCTCCTGCCCGGCTACCCGGCTGTCGTGATCCTCAGCTACCTGCTCTACTGCCTGGCCTACGCCCGCCGACGGCCGCGGCCGGCGCCCGCGGCCGTCGTCGTCCTAGGGTCGGGACTGAGGCACGGGACGATCCCGCCGCTTCTCGCGGGCCGCCTCGACGCGGCCGTGGCCGTGGTCCGGGCGGAGGAGGCGCACGGCCGGCGGCCGGTGCTCGTCCCGTCGGGCGGCCAGGGTGACGACGAGCCGGTGTCGGAGGGAGCGGCCATGACGGGCTACCTCGTCGACCGGGGGATCGCCCCCGGCCGCATCGTGGCCGAGGAACGGGCGACGACGACCGAGGAGAACCTCGTGCTGTCGCACCGGTTGCTGCAGGAGCGTGGCGTGGGTGGCCCCGTGCGGGTCGTCACGTCGAACTACCACGTCGGGCGCGCCGCGCTCATCACCCGGCGTCTCGGCATCGACGCCGACGTCACCGCGTCCCGGACGGCGTGGTACTTCCTGCCGAGCGCCTTCCTGCGCGAGACGGTGGCGGCCGTCACCTACCGGCCGGCCGTCAACGTCGTCGGCGTGACGGTGTGGGCCCTGCTGACGGCGTACGTCGCCTGGCGGGTCGTCTCGGGCTGAGGCCGACGCGTCCGGGGTGGCGCGCCGACGCCGTGGGTGAGGCCCGCCACACGGCCCGGGGTGTCGGGAATGCGCCGGTGGGGACGCGTCGTTGCCCACGACCGTGTCCACCGTCGAGTCCTCACCGAGCTCCTCACCGAGCTCTTCGACGAGCTCTTCGACGATCCCATCCAGCACCAAGGAGCTGTCGCCCGTGTCGCGTGCCTTCGAGAGCATCAGGGTCGGAGCCTTCGACCTCCCACAGCGGTTCGTCATGGCGCCGCTGACGCGCAACCGCGCCGGGGCCGGTGGCGTGCCCACCGACCTCAACGTCGAGTACTACCGCCAGCGGGCCTCCGCCGGCCTCATCGTCACCGAGGGCACCCAGCCCTCCGCGGTCGGACAGGGCTACCTCGACACCCCGGGCATCCACAGCGACGCGCAGGTCGAGGGATGGCGCCGCGTGGCCGACGCCGTGCACGAGGAGGGCGGCCACGTCGTCGTCCAGCTCATGCACGCCGGCCGGATCGCCCACCCGGACAACAAGAACGGCCTCGAGTCCGTCGCCCCGAGCGCCATCGCCGCGCCCGGTCAGATGGTGACGGCGAACGGCCAGGAGCCGCACCCGGTGCCCCGCGCCCTCGAGACCGACGAGGTGCCCGGCATCGTCGCCGACTTCGTGCACGCGGCCCGCCAGGCCCGCGCGGCCGGCCTCGACGGCGTCGAGATCCACGCCGCCAACGGCTACCTGCTGCACCAGTTCCTCGCGCCGTCGAGCAACACCCGCACCGACGCGTACGGCGGCTCGCCGGAGGACCGTGCCCGTCTCGTCGTCGAGGTCGCCCGCGCGGTCGCCGAGGCCATCGGCGCCGACCGGGTCGGCATCCGCATCTCGCCGGCCCACAACATCCAGGGCGTTCTCGAGCAGGACGCCGCGGACGTCGCCGCCACCTACGGCCACCTCGTCGACGCCATCGCACCGCTCGGCCTGGCCTACCTCAGCGTGCTGGCCGACCCGGCCTCCGACCTCGTGCGCGACCTGCGTCGGCGGTTCGGCGGCCCGGTCGTCGTCAACACCGGCTTCAGCGCCGTGACCGACCTCGAGGAGGTCGAGGAGGTACTCGCCCGCGACGACGCCGACCTCGTCGCCGTCGGTCGTCCGTTCCTGGCCAACCCCGACCTCGCCCGACGGTGGCGCGAGGGCCTGCCGCTCAACGAGCCGAACCCGCAGACCTTCTACGGCGGCGGGGCCGAGGGCTACACGGACTACCCGTACGCCGCGGCCTGAGGCCCGAGCCCGCTCTGCATTGCTCCACGTCGTGAGCCAGCCGCCGGTCGTGCCGGCGTGGCCCGTGCGGTGGAGCAATGCAGAGCGTGTGGCCTAGTCCGTCCGGTCCGTGAGGCCCGCCTCGACCGCGGCGATGATCCGCGGCCGGATGTCGTGCGGGGCGACGACCGCGTCGACCGACCCGACCGTGACGGCGCGCTGGATGCTGTGCACGCCGTCGAACTCCGCGGCGACCTCACTGATCTTCTCGGCCCGCAGCGACGCCCGCAGGTCGGCCAGCTCCACCTGGAGCGCGGCCCGCTCCCCGACGGGCGCGGCCGCGATCCGTTCCTCGAGCTCGAGCACCTGCGGGCTGGCCGCGGCCCGCTTGTCCACCTCACCGGCGAAAACCACGGCCGCCGCCGGGGCGCCGCCCAGGACCGAGGCATACGACCCCTCGATCGCCAGCACCGTCATCCGCGGGTTCAGCCGCTTGGAGAAGACCACGAACGCCCCGCCGTGGTAGCGGGAGATCACGCAGAAGACGATCGGGCCGTCGAAGTTGACGATGGCCCGGCCGATCTCGGCGCCGTACTCCAGCTGCAGGTGCCGCATCGAGTCCGGTGACCCGTCGAAGCCGGACAGGTTGGCCAGCACCACCAGCGGGCGGTTGCCGCTCGCGGCGTTGATCGCCCGGGCCGCCTTCTTCGAGGACCGCGGGAACAGGGTCCCCGCCGTGTAGGTG
>JAEWFB010000579.1 GCA_023389095.1 Actinomycetes bacterium | reverse complement strand
TGCCGAGCGTGGCGAGGTCGACGGCGCCGTCGGTGAGGCGGCGCACCGGGCGGCCGGTCAGCAGCCAGCCCGCCGCGGGCCGCAGCATGAGGCCGACGGCCCAGCCGCGTCCCTCGAGCACCTGCCGCGACAGCCCCGACGCGACGCCGTAGAGCCGGGCGTACGTCGGGGTCACGACGAGCTGGCAGACCGGGTACTGGAGGATGCGCTGCGTCGACGTCGACCCGGCGGGCACGTCCCACACCGGGATCCAGAAGCGCTGTGCGAGCTCGGCGAGATCGCCCGAGACCGGCACCCGCTCGATGGTGAAGGTGCGGTCGGCGGGGTCGACGAGGTGGGCCCGCTCGGTGTCCGCCCGCGTGTCCCTCACCTCGCCCACAGGTACTCCACCTCGGGACGGCCGGCGCCGGAGTAGCGGGACCGGCGCACGGCCAGGCGCGTGTCGCAGAGGTGCTCGAGGTAGCGACGGGCCGTGACGCGGGCGACCCCGAGCTCGTCGGCGACCTCGCTGGCCGAGCGAGCGCCGCCGGCCTCGCGCAGGGCGCGGGAGACCCGGGCGAGCAGCTCCTCACCCATCCCCTTGGGCAGGTGCGTCTCGGCGCCGCCACGCGCACCCGCGAACACCTCGTCGACCTCGGCCTGGGTCGCGACCTCGGCACCGTGGGCCAGCTGGTCGCGGTACGCGCGGTAGGCCACGAGGCGGTCGCGCAGCGTCGCGAAGACGAACGGCTTGAGCACGTACTGGACCACGCCGAGGGACACCGCCGAGCGCACGACGTCGAGGTCGCGCGCCGAGGTGACGGCGATGACGTCGGCACGGTGGCCGGCCGCGCGCATCGCCCGGACGACGTCGAGACCGTGCCGGTCGGGCAGGTTCATGTCGAGCAGCACGACGTCGACCTGCTTGTCCTGCAGGGCTTTCAGAGCCGCTTGCGTGGTGCCGACGGTGGCGACGACGACGAAGCCCGGCACGCGCTCGACGTACGCGGTGTGCGCCTCTGCGGCGATGGGTTCGTCCTCGACGACGAGCACGCGCAGCGCCGACGGCGCCGGCGCGGTCACCGGGTCACCTCGGCCTCGCGCACGGGCAGACGGACCGTGAAGGTGGCTCCGGGTGGACCGTCGACCTCGAGCGTCCCGCCGAGCCGCTCGACGGTCTGGGCCACGAGCGCGAGGCCGATGCCGCGCCGGCCCGCGCTGCCCTGCTCCTTCGTCGACCAGCCGCGCCGGAACGCGTCGGCCACGCCACCCGGCGGCAGGCCCGGGCCGTCGTCGCTCACCTCGAGCACGGCGTGACCGTCGGTGACGTGCGAGCCGAACGCCACGCGTCGGGTGGCTCCCGCCTCTCCTGGGCCCGACACGGCGTCGAGGGCGTTGTCGATGAGGTTGCCGACGATCGTCACGACGTCGCGCGTCGGGGCGACGTCGCGCGGGAAGCGGGCGCCCGGCTCGATGTCGAAGACGATGCCGCGCTCGTGCGCCTCGGCCGCCTTGCCGAGCAGCAGGGCCGTGAGGGCCGGCTCGTCGACCGCGCCGACGACCTTGTCGGTGAGGATCTGCGAGACCTGCAGCTCCTCGGTGGCGAAGGCCAGGGCGCGGTCGGTGTGGCCGAGCTCGATGAGGCTGACGATCGTGTGCAGCCGGTTGGCCGACTCGTGCGCCTGCGAGCGCAGCGCCTCGGTGAGCCCCCGGGCCGAGTCGAGCTCGCCGGTCAGGGCCTCGAGGTCGGTGCGGTCGCGCAGCGTCGCGACGTGGCCGAGCAGCCGGCCCCGCCAGCGTGCGGGGGCGCGGTTGAGGACGAGGACGCGGGCCGCGGTCACGTGCAGCTCGTCCTCGTGGACGGCGTCGTCGGTCAGGGCCGCGACGAGGGCGGGGGCCAGGTCGAGGTCGGCGACGCGTCGACCGACGGCGTCGGCCGGGAGGCCGAGCAGCCGCACCGCCTCGTCGTTGGCGAGGCGCAGCGTGCCGTCGAGGTCGGTGATGACGAGGCCCTCGCTCACGGCGTGCAGCACGGCGTCGTAGTACTCGTACATCTCGCGCAGCTGCTGCTCGCCGAGGCCGTGGGTCTGTCGGCGGATGCGCCGTGACACCAGGGCCATGCCGAGGCCTGAGAGCAGGGCGGCGAGGAGCCCGGCCAGCAGGATGCCGGGCAGCTGGGCGCGCACCTGCTCGCCGGTGGCCGACTTGCGGATGCCGACCGACACGAGCGCGACGACCTTCGAGCCGGGGCCCGAGCCGGAGCGGACCGGCACGACGACGCGCGCCGACGGCCCGAGCGTGCCGGTGTAGTCCTCCTCGACGACGCCGCCCGCACGGGCCGCCTCGGTGTGGCCGATGAAGCGCTTGCCGATCTGGGTCGGGTCGGGGTGGGTCCAGCGGATCGCGTCGGTGCTCATGACGACGACGAAGTCGGTCGCCGTGTCCGTGCGGACCTGCTCGGCGAACGGCTGGAGCCGGGCCGTGGGGTCGGGGCCCTGCACGGCCGAGACGACCTCCGGGGTCGAGGCGATGGTCTCGGCGACGGCGAGGGCCCGCGCCGTCGCCTCCTGGTCGCCGGCACGTTGGGCCTGGACCCACGCGCCCGCGAGGCCCGCCGCGACGACGAGGACGGCCACGAGCACCTGGAGCGCAAAGGTCTGCGCCGCGACGCTCCACCGTCGCGGCGAGAACTCAATGAACACAATCGTGACCCTAGTCACTGCGGCGGACAGCCTCGATGTCATCCACCGGTCCGGGGTGTGCACCCCGGCCCACGCCAACGGAGGTCACCGTGAGTTACACCGCCGACAGCGCCGTCGACGCCGCACCGGGCACGCCCCGGAAGCGCGACCGCACCCACTTGCTCTACGTCGCCGTCATCGT
>JAEWFB010000564.1 GCA_023389095.1 Actinomycetes bacterium | reverse complement strand
GCGGTCGTCACCGCGACGGCGCCGGACTCCCGGGCCTCGGGGTACCAGTCGCGCGACGCCGCGCTGCGGCGCGAGGTGGGGCGGCTCATGACCGACCCGCGCGTCACGGCGTCATCGGCGCGGGTCGGCGTGACGGTGCAGGACGCGTCCACCTGGGTGCCGGTGTACGTGCGGGGCGCGAACACCGCGCTTGCGCCGGCCTCCATCCTGAAGGTCTTCACCGCTGCGGCCGCGCTGAGCGTGCTCGGCAGCGGGTACCGCTGGAACACCGACGTCCTCGTGCCCAGGGCGCCGTCCGGGGGAGTGGTGAGCCGCCTCTACCTCAAGGGCCGCGGCGACCCGACGCTCCTGGAGAAGGACCTGAGCGCGCTGGCGTCGGCGCTGCGGACGAAGGGCGTCAGACGCGTCGCGGGCGACGTCGTCGCCGACGCCACGTACTTCGACGAGCAGCGCTACAACCCGTACTGGTCCACGGGGTACGCGTCGGACTACTACGCAGCCCAGGTCTCGGCCCTGACCCTCGCGCCCGACACCGACTACGACGCCGGCACCGTCATCGTCACCGTGAGGCCGGCGGCGACGGCCGGGGCCAGACCCCGCCTCACCCTGACCCCACCGTCGGCCGCGCGCACCGTCACGCTCGTCAACCGGGCCTCGTCGGCCGCGAAGGGGTCGGCCACGACACTGGCGCTGTCCCGACGCCCGGGCACCAACGTCGTCACGGTCACCGGTCGGGTCGGAGTCGGTCACGCGGCCCTCAAGAAGTGGGTCATCGTCAACGACCCCGCGCTCCTGGTCGCCCGGGCGTTCCGGGAGCGCCTCGTCGCCGCGGGGATCCGCGTCGACGGCAAGGCCGTCAAGGGCCGCACGCCCTCCGGCCAGACGCTCGTGGCGCGGCACGCGTCGATGACCCTGGGCCGATTGCTGGTGCCCTTCCTCGAGCTGAGCAACAACTCGCACGCGGAGGCCATCGTCAAGACGCTCGGCGCCCGCACCGGCCGGCCGGGGAGCTGGGCCGACGGCACGGCGGCCGTGCGTGCCTACGCCGTCCGCACCGGCATCGACGAGCGCGGGTTGCGCGTCGTCGACGGGTCGGGGCTGGCCCGCGCCAACCGCCTGACCCCGAACCAGCTCGCCACCCTCCTCGACAAGGCGCAGCGCACCCCGTGGGCCGGCACCTTCCGGTCGGCCCTGCCGGTTGCCGGCCGCGACCCGGTCCGGTGGACCGGCGGCACCCTCGCGTCCCGGATGCGGGGCACGGCCGCCGCGGGCAACCTCCGTGCCAAGAACGGCTCGCTCACGGGCGTCTCCACCCTCGCCGGCTACGTGACGGGGGCCGACGGCCGCCGCTACGTCTTCGTCATGATGGGCAGCTACGGCGGCTCCTCGACCCGGCCGGTCGAGGACCGTCTGGGTGCCCTGCTCGCGCGGTGGCGCATGGCGAACCGCTGAGGTCCCCGCCGCGGCAGTTCGTCAGGCGCGGGCTGGACGCGCGGGCTGGATGCGCGGGCGAGCTGCGCGGGGCGCGCTGCCGCGGCGCCCTCCCGCTCTATAGGCTGGCCCGCATGACCGACCCCACGGCCGACGCCCCGACCGACACCGGCACTCCCGCGCCGACGATCATCATCCTCACCGAGGAGGCGCTCAAGCCGGGCGACGTCGACAAGATCGTGGCCCTGCACGAGGACGAGGCCCCGACCTTCCGCGTGCTGGTTCCGGCCGACACCGAGCGCAACCTGCTCTCGACCTTCCTCAACCACCTCAGCCTGTTCGAGATGCGCGAGGCGATCGACACGCTGCGTCCCGTCGACCGGCAGGAGGCGCGCGTCGACGCCGACACCGCGCTGTCGACGACGCTGTCCGAGCTGGCCCGTCACGCGGCCACCGCGACGGGCGAGATCACCGCCGACGACCCGGTGCCCACCCTCATCGAGGAGGTCGCACGCCTCGGGGCCCGAGAGGTCGTCATCGTCACCGAGCCGCACGCCGTCGAGGACACCTTCCACACCGACTGGGCCTCCCGGGCGCGCGAGGTCCTCGGCGTCCCGGTCCTGCACATGTACGCGGGGGACTGGCGACTCGGCTGAGTCGTTCGGTCGCCCGGGCCGGTCCGCACCCAACCGGGACGGGCCCGCGGACCGCGTGCTCGCGCGGCTGCCGCGCCGCTGCCGCGCCGTGCGCCGAGGAGCGCGCCGGGGAGCGCCCGAACCGATTTGGTCGCCGTGCCACCCGCCGGTACGCTTGAACACTGTGTCTGAGGCATGCCCTCAGGCATGCGCGATGACGGCCCTCGTGCCCTGTCCACCGCCTTCGGCGGCGCGACATCACCGGGGTCCAGAGCACACCTCCCGCCGGGCAACCCGCGCGGCCCGACCCGGTCGGTCCCGCGGGGAGTGCAGGGGGGAGTACCGACACGGACAGCCCCGGGACACACCCGACCTCGGGGGTCGACGAGTCGAACAGCCAAGGAGTCGTCCACCCGGGCGACTGACAACAAGCAACGTTACGGAGTCACCAGGTTGCCTACCATCAACCAGCTGGTCCGCAAGGGCCGCCAGGACAAGGCCTCCAAGGCCAAGACCCCGGCGCTCAAGGGCTCGCCCCAGCGTCGTGGTGTGTGCACGCGTGTGTACACGACCACCCCCAAGAAGCCGAACTCCGCCCTCCGCAAGGTCGCCCGCGTGCGCCTGAGCAGCGGCATCGAGGTCACGGCCTACATCCCCGGCGTCGGCCACAACCTGCAGGAGCACTCGATCGTGCTCGTGCGTGGCGGTCGTGTGAAGGACCTTCCCGGCGTCCGCTACAAGATCATCCGCGGCACGCTCGACACGCAGGGCGTCAAGAACCGCAAGCAGGCCCGTAGCCGCTACGGCGCGAAGAAGGAGAAGAGCTGATGCCTCGCAAGGGACCCGCTCCGAAGCGCCCGCTCGTCGTCGACCCGGTCTACGGCAGCCCGCTCGTCACCCAGCTCGTCAACAAGATCCTCCTCGACGGCAAGAAGTCGATCGCGGAGACGATCGTCTACGGCGCCCTCGAGGGTGTCCGGGCCAAGACCGGCACCGACCCGGTCGCGACGCTCAAGCGCGCGCTCGACAACGTCAAGCCGGCCATGGAGGTCAAGTCCCGCCGCGTCGGCGGTGCGACCTACCAGGTGCCGATCGAGGTCAAGCCGGGCCGCAGCACCACGCTCGCCCTGCGCTGGCTCGTCGGCTACTCGCGTCAGCGTCGTGAGAAGACGATGACCGAGCGCCTCATGAACGAGATCCTCGACGCCTCCAACGGCCTCGGCGCCGCGGTCAAGCGTCGCGAGGACACGCACAAGATGGCCGAGTCGAACAAGGCCTTCGCGCACTACCGCTGGTGACCCGCCCGCGCCGGGTGGCGCGGCCCCGCCCACGGCGGGTCGACGCGCCGCCCGGCCGGGAACACCGGCTCCCGCCACCCGCGTTTGAACGGGTGCCCCACCGGGCAACGCCCCCGAGGCCCTCGGTCATCACGACCGGGGCCCGCGAGGGCACGAGACGGATGCGGGAAAACCGCAGACTTCACTACACGAATGAGACGAGACAACTGACGTGGCACTTGACGTCCTGACGGACCTGAACAAGGTCCGCAACATCGGCATCATGGCGCACATCGACGCTGGCAAGACCACGGTGACTGAGCGCATCCTCTTCTACACCGGTGTCAACCACAAGATCGGTGAGACGCACGACGGTGCGTCGACGACCGACTGGATGGAGCAGGAGAAGGAGCGCGGCATCACGATCACGTCTGCCGCCGTCACCTCCTTCTGGGAGGGCACCCAGATCAACATCATCGACACGCCCGGCCACGTCGACTTCACGGTCGAGGTCGAGCGGTCCCTGCGCGTCCTCGACGGCGCGGTCGCCGTCTTCGACGGCAAGGAGGGTGTCGAGCCCCAGTCCGAGACGGTGTGGCGTCAGGCCGACAAGTACGACGTCCCGCGCATCTGCTTCGTCAACAAGATGGACAAGCTCGGCGCCGACTTCTACTTCACGGTGCAGACGATCAAGGACCGCCTCGGTGCGGAGCCGCTCGTCATGCAGCTGCCGATCGGTGCGGAGAACGACTTCCTCGGCGTCGTCGACCTCATCTACAAGCGCGCCCTGGTCTGGCCGGGCGACGCCAAGGGTGACGTCACGATGGGCGCGA
>JAEWFB010000507.1 GCA_023389095.1 Actinomycetes bacterium | reverse complement strand
ACAACGCCGCCTTCGTGATGTCCTTCAGCGTTCAGGCGAGCAACGGCCTGGAGACGGCGAACACCGACACCTACCCGATCAACCAGTCGCGGACGATCGATCTCACCACCACCGCGCTGCCGGTCGGGTCCGATGTCCGGCCGGTGGTCGACGCGGTGGCCGGAGCGCAGCGGACTCCGAGCAGCTTCGTGTCGTACTGCGAGAACGGGCAGACCGCGACGTACTCGGTGACCGGGACGACGTACGACTACTCGGTCACGCTGATCGGCTGACCGACGCGTTCACGCCTCGGGGCGTCCGCCCATTCCGGCGGGCGCCCCGCGCTCGTCAGTGGCTACACGAGTAACCGGCGGGCGCCGACGGTGGACGAGTCGTCCGATCACACGTCGTCAGATCGGGCCACCGAACGCCAGACGTCGAAGGCCCAATCGAGGTCGGCCGTGTCCGCACCGGCGAAGACCGTTTCCAGGTACGCGCCGTCGACGAAGGTGAAGCCGTAGAGCTCGAAACCGTCGTCACGGTGGTAGAGCCAGGCGGCGCGATGCCCCACCCCGTCTCTGCCGCCCTCCCCCACTTTGGCTGTCGGGTTCGGTGGCAGCTCGGCATCGAGCGAGGCGATGATGTCGGCTCCGTCGGCACACCGCCACGACGGTCCTGGACCGGCCCGCATCGCCCTGCCGGGCACGTGCCACCTGGTAACACCGTCATCGGTGGTCTCCCGCGTCCAGGAGCCGGACAGTTCGACCGACCATCCGTCGCCCAGAGACCGCCGCACGCCCCAAGTGTCACCGACGGCCGGCGTTCCGTGTGGTGACCTCCTCGGCGCGGACGACGCCGATCAGCCGTTGCTGGGGCTGGAGATCCCGCGTCTTGCGAAGGACGCCGCGACCTCGTCGAAGACACCGCCGGCAAGCTCGGGCTGCGCGAGGGCATCGGACAACGGCAGCTCCAGTTGAGGGTCGTACCCGGCCAGGCCCGTCACCGCCTGGGCCGCTTCGCCGAGTTGGTACATCGCCGCGACGACTGCCCGGGCATCATCGCCCCGATACCAGAAGGGCACCGTGATCCCGGCCTCGTCCGCGTAGTAGCTGACCTGGATGCCGGTCGGCTCGTGGGTCAGCTCGCAGTTGTGGGCGCCCTCGAAGACGGAGACCTCGCCGAGTACCTGCCGGGACGCCGCCACCAGTCGGGCCCACACCTCGCTGCTCGGACGCTCTGCGCTGTCGGATTCTTCCGCTGCGTTCAGAGCGTCCTCCCAGGACTGGTCGTCGCGCCGAGGAAGGAAGATCAGGTCATAGCTCATGGCCGTGGACGGTACAGCCATCCGGCCTCGGATCCCCGGTTCGGACGGTGCCTCGACTCGCGCGTGCGACGCTGCGCTGATCGGTACGCTCGCCCTGCCGCGCGAGGCGGTCGGGCTGGTAGACGCTGTCGACCGGCCTCGCGGCACGACGGGCAATGCCACAGGTGTTGCTACGGTCCGGCTATGCGATCCGGCAGCCGTTCATGGTTACCCGCGTCGGCGATCGCGCTCGGGTCGACTTCGGGTTGTTTTTCGGCCGGAGCCGGCGGATCGGTACAACACGCCCCCACCGCCCTCCTCGTGATGGTGGTCGGGCTCGGCAGCGCTGGACTGTTGGTCGGCTTGGTGTCGGGCCGTCGGGACGGCGGCAGGTGGTTCATACCGACCCTTGCACTGATGGCCGGCTTCTACGCCGGCACATGGCTGAACTCGCCCCACCACAGCTTCGCCGGTGATGCCGTCGTCCTGGGCCTCGCCACCGTCCCCGCATGCGTCAGCGCCGCGCTCGGGTCCGCCGTCGGCGTACACCTCGCGAGCCCACAGCGAGAACGAAAGACGCGCAACGAGCTACCCGAGGAGGCAAGGTGACTCAGCGGTCGCATCAGCAGCGGGGCCGGTGCCCCGTCTGCAGACGCCTGGTACCCCTCACCGCCGACGGAGCGATCCTGCGAGAGGTCAGGCGTCGGTGAGCTTCGGCATCCCCAGGTTGTCCAAGAGTGCGAAGAACATCTCCTCGGCAAAGACGAAGCGCTTCCACGGTAGTCGCAGTACCGCGCTGAAGCCTGGAGAGCGGCTGGTGACGAGGATCTGCCGGATCGGTCGGAACGGCACCTGGTAGCCGGCCTCCCTCGCCCACTGGGTTGCCCGCTTGGCGGCTTCGCGAGCTGGGAGACCGAACGCGGCGATCGTCTGCTGAGCCTGTCGGTTGGCATCGGCCTTGGACATACCCTTCATGACTAGGTAATCGCGTTCGAACAGAAACGCTGTCTTCGCGTCCAACCATGTCTCCCACCGACCGTGGAGTGGGCTGAGCCCAACCATCTGGCCGTAATCGCTGTCGGCCACGTAGGCTGCCAGGATCGGAGCGTCGGACTCCTTCACCAACCGTGGCAGCATGCCGTCGGTATCGCCGAAGATCACGTTGTCGGGTACGCTGTACACCTGCCATCCGTCACGGCGTCGTACGCTGTCGTGTTCACGGAGCTCGGCGTCGCACTCAGTCAGTACAGAGAGATTCCGCCCGTCGCTGCGCACGGCGATCAAGGTGCCCCAGTACCCCATACAGCCCGCACCCCTCTCCCTCGCGTCTGCGGTCAGGACAGCGCCCCAGCACTCTAGGCCAACTGTCGAGCATCAGCTGGGACAGAAACGTCAAGCATCAGTTGGGACGAAACACGCTGGCTGCCGGCCGCTAGCTGGTCCGGTCGCCGACCGCACGGGATGGCAAGGACCTCACGGCTCCGTACCCTGACCGCAGGGCCGCCCTCGTCGATGCCGCCCGGGAGATCGCTCGGCTCAAGCTGGAGAGTCCGCTGCCGCGTCGGCGGAACCACGTTCGCACCGCCCAAGGGCGGCAAACTGCGCGAGGTCCCGCTACCCGACGCCGTCGCGGCACGCCTTCGTGAGCACGCCGAGCAGGTCGCCCCCCGTGCCGGTGACCCTGCCGTGGGGCACCCCTGACGGCGAACTCCGGACCGTCACGGTCTACCTGAGCACCGCCAACGGCAGCCCGATCAGCCGGTTGTCCTTCAACGCCAACGTCTGGAAGCCGGCCATCCGGGCAGCCGGCATCGAGGACACCCGGCAGAACGGCATGCACGTCCTGCGCCACACGTACGCCTCGGTCCTGCTCGACGCGGGCGAGAACATCAAGGCGCTGTCCCTGGACCTCGGCCACGCCGACCCAGGCTTCACGCTGCGGGTCTACACCCATCCTCCTGCCGACCAGCGAGGACCGCACTCGCCGAGCGATCGACGCCGCCTTCGGCCACGGCCCGACCGACCCCGACGGCCTGGCGACGGCCTAGCCGGGTGCCGGGACCGCGTTTGCCCAGCTCAGGCAGGCAGACGGCGTCACTTGGCGTTGAAGTAGTTCGCCTCCGGGT
>JAEWFB010000491.1 GCA_023389095.1 Actinomycetes bacterium | reverse complement strand
CGGCGACCGGGAGGCAGGCGGCGACCTCGCTCAGCCGCGAGCCGTCACGCGTCCTCACCGAGGTGCCGTCGGCCTCGCGGCGCGCGACCTGCGTGCGCACCGTCCCGTCGGGCCACGTCGAGGTCGTCATCGCGAGCGACCCGGTGACGACGGCGCGGGTCGCCGTGGCACCGAGCGCGGTGTCGACGAGGGCCCCGGCATCGAGCGCCGCGGCGTACGCGGCCCGCACGGCGGCTCGACCCGCGGCCTCGCGACCGCGCGGCAGGCTGACGACTGCGTCGGGCGCGTGGAGGGCCGCGACGGCGTCGAGGTCGGCGGACGCGATGGCGGCCGCGAGGAGGGCCTCGAGGTCCTCCGGAGCGTGGGCTGCGGGGCGGGTCGTCGTCATGGAGCCACCGTGGCACCGACCACCGACAGCCGTCTCCCGACGAAGCACCCGAATGTACGCACTTCGGGCACCGTTCGGGCATCTGCGGTGTTCAATGGGCACCATGTCGTCTAGCCCCCTCCACGTCACGTTCGTGTGCAGTGGCAACATCTGCAGGTCGCCGATGGGGCACGTCATCCTCCAGTCGCTCGTCGCGGACGCCGGCCTCGAGGGCCACGTCCGCGTCACCTCGAGCGGCACCGGCGACTGGCACGTCGGCGAGCACGCCGACCCGCGCACCGTCGCCGTCCTCGCCGAGCACGGCTACGACGGGTCGCGCCACCGTGCCCGCGAGTTCGACCCGGAGGAGTTCGACGACATCGACCTCGTGCTCGCCTCGGACGAGGGGCACGTGCGCACGCTCCAGCGGCTCGCCCGCACGCCGTCCAACCGGCACAAGATCCGGCTCGTCCGCGAGTTCGACCCCGCCGCGGTCGAGGCCGGCACCCTCGAGACGAGCGACCCCTGGTACGGGGGTGAGGACCATTTCGCCAGGTGCTTCACCGAGGTCGAGGCCGCCTGTCATGGCATCCTCGACCACGTCAGGGATGCGCTGGAGGTCCAGCGCGCCCGCCCCCTCCCCTGACCTGAGCGAGACCTGAGCCCCACCGTGCCCGATTACCCCTACGGGTCCCCCTGCTGGGTGGACCTGCTCACGACCGACGTGCCCCGTGCCAAGCAGTTCTACGCCGACCTGTTCGGCTGGACGTGGCTGAGCGGCGATGCCGCCACCGGTGGCTACACCATGGCGCTGCTCGGCGGCCAGCCCGTCGCCGGCCTCAGCCGCAAACCCTCGAACGCCCCCGTGGCGAGCCAGTGGACGACGTACCTGCGCGTCGGCGACATCGAGGCCGCGGCGACGGCCGTGCGCGCCCACGGCGGACGCGTCCTCGGCCGGCCGGTGTCGATCGGGGCGCTGGCCCGCACGCTCGTGGCCGTCGACCCGGGCGGCGCGTACTTCGGGGTTTGGGAGCCCGGCGACCTGTCCGGCTCCGGCGTCCTCGACGAGCCCGGGTCGCTGACGTGGAACGAGCTGCTGACCCGCGACTACGACCGCGTGCAGCACTTCCAGCTCGGCGTCTTCGGCCACGACTTCACCGACGAGACCGAGCCCGGCGGCCCGCGCTGGGCCACGGCCCACACCGGCGACGGCAACCCGGCCTACGGCCTGTCCGAGATCGACGACGAGTGGCCGGCCGAGATCCCGTCGCACTGGGTGGCCTCGTTCGCGACCCACAACGTCGTGTCGTCCATGGCGCGCGCCCTCGACCTGGGTGCGACGCTGCTGCAGGGCCCCTTCGACGGCCCGTACGGCGTCGGGGCGGTGCTCGCAGGTCCGGAGGGCGAGGTGTTCTCGCTCCTGGTGCCCGACCTCGACTGAACGCGGGTACGGACACCCTGCACCCCGGCACACCGACCGCAGGAGGAACACCGTGCCCGTCCACGAGGAGAGGTTCGCCCCCGGAACGCCGTGCTGGGCCGACGTCATGGTCGGCGACCTGCCCCGGGCCCGCGACTTCTACGGCGCGCTCTTCGGCTGGACCTTCGAGGACCTCCCGCCCGAGGCCGGCGGCTACGTCATGGCCCGCCAGGACGGCCACGTCGTGGCCGGGCTCATGGCGCGCGACCCGGGCGACCCCGGCCAGCGCGACGTGTGGACCGTGTACCTCGCGACCGACGACGTCGACGCCACGGTGGAGGCCGCGCAGGCCGCGGGCGGCATCTTCTTCCTCGGCCCGTTGGACGTGCTCGACGCGGGCCGCATCGCGGTCGGCGCCGACCCCGCCGGCGCGGCCTACGGGCTGTGGGAGGCGCGGTCGCACACCGGCACCGACCTCGTGGGTGAACCGGGCTCGCTGTGCTGGGCCGAGTCGATGAGCCGCGACTACCCCGCCAGCCAGGCCTTCTACTCCGACGTCGTGGGCCTGCACCTCGAGGAGATCGGCGAGGGCGGGTTCAGCTACTCGGTGGCCACCCTCGGCGACGGCGGCGCCCCGGTCGCCGGCATCGGCGCGATCCCGGCCGAGGCGCCCGCCGACGTCCCGTCGCACTGGATGGCCTACTTCGCGGTGGCCGACGCCGACGCCGCGGCCGACCGCGTCATGAGCCTGGGCGGCTCCGTCGTCCAGGCGCCGTTCGACTCCCCCTACGGCCGGATGGCGGTCGTCGCCGGGGCCCAGGGCGAGACGTTCTCGGTGCTGCAGCTGCCCGACGCGTCCGGCGGCACCGACGCTTCGGGCACCGACGCGTCCGCCAGCACCGACGCGTCCGCCAGCACCGGCGTGCTGGGCACCGACGCGTCGGGCGGCTGACCGGAAGCCCGGGCACCGCTGAGACGGCGGACGGGGCACCTCCGGGGCTCTGGGAGGATGTCGGCCATGGCTTCCCTCGCTGACGCGACCCCGCCCATCGCCCTCGGCGCGCTCGACGGCCGCTACCGCGGCGCGGTCGCCCCGCTCGTCGACCACCTGTCCGAGGCTGCGCTCAACCGCCGGCGCGTCCACGTCGAGGTCGAGTGGCTCATCCACCAGACGAGCAACGGCGTCGTGCCGGGCGTCCGGGCCCTGACCGACGACGAGGTCGCCGCGCTGCGCCAGGTCGTCGACGACTTCGGCACCGACGAGGTGGCCGAGCTCGGTGAGATCGAGCGGGTCACGGTGCACGACGTCAAGGCCGTCGAGTACTTCCTCAAGAAGCGGCTCGCCGAGATCGCGCCGGCCGAGGCCGATCGGGGCCTCGCCGAGCTGATCCACTTCGGCTGCACGAGCGAGGACATCAACAACCTGTCCTACGCCCTCATGGTCAAGGGCGCCGTGGAGCAGGTGTGGCTTCCCCGGGCGCAGGCCCTCGTCGAGCAGGTCGCGACGATGGCCCGCGAGCTCAAGGACGTGCCGCTGCTCGCCCACACGCACGGACAGCCGGCGACGCCGACGACGATGGGCAAGGAGCTCGCCGTCCTCGCGCACCGCCTCGGCCGTCAGCTGCGCCGCATCGGCGCTCAGGAGTACCTCGGCAAGTTCAACGGCGCCACCGGCACGTTCGGCGCGCACGCCCTCGCCCTGCCCGACGTCGACTGGCCGGCCGTGTCGCGCTCGTTCGTCGAGGGCCTCGGCCTCACGTGGAACCCGCTGACGACCCAGATCGAGAGCCACGACTGGCAGGCCGAGCTCTACGCCGACGTGGCCCGCTTCAACCGCATCCTGCACAACCTGTGCACCGACGTGTGGACCTACATCTCGATGGGCTACTTCGCCCAGGTCCGCGGCCAGGGCACGGTCGGGTCGAGCACGATGCCGCACAAGGTCAACCCGATCCGCTTCGAGAACGCCGAGGCCAACCTCGAGGTGAGCAACGCCCTCCTCGACGTCCTCGGCGGCACGCTCGTGCAGAGCCGGCTGCAGCGCGACCTGACCGACTCCTCGATGCAGCGCAACATCGGCTCGGCCTTCGGCCACAGCCTGCTCGCGCTCGACAACGTCTCGCGCGGTCTCGCCGGGCTCGACGCCGTGCCCGAGCGCATGGCGGCCGACCTCGAGGCCAACTGGGAGGTGCTCGGCGAGCCGATCCAGTCGGCGATGCGAGCCCTCGGCGCCCAGGGGGTGCCCGGCATGGAGGAGCCGTACGAGCGGCTCAAGGAGCTGACGCGTGGGCGTCGCGTCGGCGGTGACGAGGTGCGCGAGTTCGTCCACGGCCTGGGCCTGCCGGCCGACGTCGAGGCGCGGTTCGTCGCCCTGACGCCGCAGACCTACACCGCCCTCGCGAGCCGTCTCGTCGACGACTACCTCCCCTGACCCCGCCCCACGTCGACCCCGCGATCGCCCCCGGGCCGTCACCCCGCAACACACCGAGTAGTTGCCAGGTCCGGCTGGAATAACCCGGACGGGTTGGCAACTGCTCGGTGTGTTGCGGATTCGGGTGGCGTCGGGTCCGGGCCAAGGGTCCGGGTCAGGGGGTCGTCGTGCCGCGGAAGGTGCGCAGGCGCTGGCTGTTCGTCACGACGAAGACCGACGAGAAGGCCATCGCCGCGCCGGCGAGCATCGGGTTGAGCAGCCCCGCGGCCGCGAGCGGCAGGGCCGCGACGTTGTAGGCGAAGGCCCAGAAGAGGTTGCCCCGGATCGTCGCGAGGGTCCGGCGCGACAGGCGGATCGCGTCGGCCGCCACCCGCAGGTCCCCTCGCACGAGGGTGAGGTCGCTCGCCTCGATGGCGACGTCGGTGCCGGTGCCCATCGCCAGCCCGAGGTCGGCCCGGGCCAGCGCGGCCGCGTCGTTGACGCCGTCGCCGACCATCGCGACCACGCGTCCCTGCTCCTGCAGGCGCGTCACGACCGCCACCTTGTCGGCGGGGAGCACCTCGGCGACGACGTCGTCCGGGGCGATGCCGACCTCGGCCGCCACTGCACGTGCGGTCGCGGCGTTGTCACCGGTCAGCAGCACGGGCCGCAGTCCCAGGCCACGCAGCTGCGAGATCGCCTCTGCCGACGTCGGTTTCACGGCGTCGGCCACGACGACGACGCCGCGCGCCGCACCGTCCCACGCGACGACGACGGCGGTGCCGCCCGACCCCTCCGCCCGGTGCAGCGCGTCGGTGAGCTCGTCCGGCACACTGACGGCCCAGTCCTCGACGAACGACGCGCGTCCGACGACGACGGCCCGTGACCCGCCCGTACCGGACGCGTCGCCGACGACGCCCTGGACGCCGAGCCCGTCGGTGCTCACGAAGCCCGTGACGGGTGGCAGCGCGTCCGAACCCAGCCGCTCCCGCGCCCCCGACGCGACGGCCCGCGCGATCGGGTGCTCCGACGCGTCCTCGACGGCCCCGGCGAGCCGCAGCACGTCGTCGGCCGTCTCACCAGCGGCCGGCACGACGTCGCGCAGCCGCATCTGGCCGGTCGTGACGGTGCCGGTCTTGTCGAGCACCACGGTGTCGACGCGTCGGGTGGACTCGAGCACCTCCGGGCCCTTGATGAGGATGCCGAGCTGGGCGCCGCGGCCGGTGCCGACCATGAGCGCGGTCGGCGTCGCCAGGCCGAGGGCGCACGGGCAGGCGATGATGAGCACGGCCACGGCGGCCGTGAACGCCGCGACCGCGCCGCCGCCGGTACCGAGCCAGAACCCGAGCGTCGCCACGGCCAGCGTGATGACGACGGGCACGAAGATCCCGGACACGCGGTCGGCGAGCCGCTGCACCTGCGCCTTGCCGTTCTGGGCCTCCTCGACGAGCCGCGCCATCTGTGCGAGCTGCGTGTCGGAGCCGACGCGTGTCGCCCGCACGACGAGCCGCCCGCCGGCGTTGACCGTGGCGCCGACGACGGCGTCGCCGGGGCCGACCTCGACCGGGACGGGCTCGCCGGTCAGCATCGACTCGTCGAGGGCGGAGTGGCCGTCGACGACGGTGCCGTCGGTGGCGACCTTCTCGCGGGGGCGCACCACGAAGTGGTCGCCGACGCCGAGGTCCTCGACCGGGATCCGTACCTCGGTGCCGCGGCGCAGGACCGCGACGTCCCTGGCGCCCATGTCC
>JAEWFB010000488.1 GCA_023389095.1 Actinomycetes bacterium | reverse complement strand
GACGTCGAGGAAGGCCTCGTCGAGGGAGAGCGGCTCGACGGTGTCGGTGACGGTCGCGAAGGTGGCCATGACGGCCTCGGAGATCGCGGCGTAGCGCCGGTGGTCCGGCTCGATGACGACGGCCTGCGGGCACAGCCGCCGGGCCCGGGCCATCGGCATCGCCGAGGTGACGCCGAAGGCCCGCGCCTCGTAGGTGGCCGACAGGACCACCGAGCGGCCGCCCGCGCCCCCGATGATGACGGGCTTGCCGCGCAGGTCGGGCCGTGAGATGAGCGAGGCCGACGCGTAGAAGGCGTCCATGTCGACGTGCAGGACGGTGCACCCGGTGTCGTCGGGTGGCCGGCCGTCCGGACGCATCGGGGCGGTGAACTGGCGGCGGCTCACCGGCGGGCCCCCGTCACCGTGGGTACGCCGGCAGCAGCGGGCCCGTCAGTCGCGGCGGGCGACGACGTGCAGGGCATTGCCGAGCGTGCGGAGGAACTCCCGGCCGGGGCCGGACACGAGCAGCTCGTCGAGCTCGTCGAGGGCGGCCCGGTCGGCGTCGGAGTCGACGAGGGAGGCGGGCACGAGGTGACCGACGATGTTGGTGCCGCGGATCTGGACGTCGGTGAACCCGGCCGCACCGAGCAGCGCCTCGAGCTGGTCGGCGTCGAAACGGCGCGGGAGCGGGTCGGTGCCGCCCCACCGGCCGGACGGGTCGACGAGCGCGGCGCGGGCCTGGGCGAACTCGCCAGCGATCGCCTTGGCGAAGACGACGGCGAGGCGGCCGGAGACGAGCAGCGAGAGGACGCCGCCGGGGCGCAGCGCCGCGGCGAGGGCACGCAGCGTCGCGTCGGGGTCGTCGACGACCTCGAGGGTGCCGTGGCAGCAGGCGAGGTCGACGGAGTGGTCGGCGAGGACGCTGGCCAGGGTGTCGCCGTCGCCCTGGACGCCGGTGACCCGGTCGACGATGCCCGCCTCGCGAGCCCGCCGGGCCAGGGCCGCGAGGGCGTCAGGGCTCGGGTCGACGACGGTGACCCGGTGGCCCGCCTCGGCGAGCGGGACGGCGACGCCACCGGTGCCGCCCCCGAGGTCGAGGACGTCGAGCGGCCGGCCGAGCCGGTCGGCACACTCGCTCGCGATGCGTCCGACGGCGGACACGACGGCCGAGGGCCGGACACCGCCGCGTCGCTGGGGGCGCTGCTCGTCGGGCACGGGGTCCTCCGGGGAACGTCGGTCGCATGGTCGCGCAGGTGGTCGCGCGAGTGGTCGCTGTGCATCCTCACCCTAGTGCCCCGAACTTCCCGGGCTCGCGTGCCACAGCTTGCGTGGCGGCCCGCCGACCGGGCCGCCGACCGCATCGGGCGGGACGAGCCCGGCCGTACCGCGGGCCCCGCGCACCTCCTCGCCCGCCGGGCGGATGTCGGCGTACGGCGACTGCCGGAACCCCGACGCGTGGACGAGGACGCGCCGCCCCTCCGGCGTCTCCCCGACGCCGGAGCCCGGGCCCTCGAGGGAACCGGCACGCTCCCACGCCGCCCGGTCGGCCTCCTCGAGGGCGGCGTGGACGGCCTCGACGCCGCCGGCGGTCCACGCCTCCTGCAGCGCGGACAGCTCCCACGCACCGGTGGCCCGGATCGACACGCCCCGCGGGCCGGTGCGCCGCACGAGGCCACGGGCGAGGATGAGCCAGGAGTGGAACACCGTCGCGGCGTACGGGCCCTGGACGTCCTCGAAGAAGGTGAGGTCGGCCGGGCCGGTGGCGTCGTCGAGGGTGAGGAACACGACGCGGCGCCCGGACCGGATCGGCGGGGTCTGCGTGGCGACCTTGACGCCCGCGACCCACACCTCGCGGCCGCTGCGGCCCTCGAGCAGGTCGCGGGCCCGGGTGACGCCGAGGGCGTCGAGCAGCGGCCGGTAGAAGTCGACGACGTGCCCGGACGCGTCGAGGCCGAGCACCTCGAGCTCGGCGCGGACCCGCTCGGGGCCGGTCATCTCGGGCAGGCCGCTCGTGGCGGTGAGCCGGGGTGCGTCACCGAGGTCGAGGGTCAGCTGGGTGGCGAGGTGCTCGGGCGCCCCCGAGGACGCCTGCGACTGGGCCGCCGCGAGGGCGCGGATGTCGCCGGTGGCCGACACCGACGTGACCCGCCCGCGCGACCGGCTCGCGGCCGCGACCCGCCGGCTGGACCGGCGCTGCGAGGAGGACCACCGGTCGAGCTCGGCGACGTGCAGGAGCAGGTCGCGCCGGGTGACCCGGCCGCGCCGGCCGAGGCCGCTGCGGGCCCGGCGCGTCAGGCCGCCGGCGTCGTCGAGCCGCGACGGTCCGCCGAGGTCGATGTCGTGGATCGAGTCGAACGCCGCGGCGAGGACGAGCCTCTCGGCGACCGGGCGCGAGACCTGGGCCCGCTGCCAGAAGTCGGCCAGGCTCGAGTACGGCTGCCCGGCGACGACACGGGCGACCTCGGCCTCGCTGATGCCGTGGACGTCGGCGAGCGAGAGCCGGATGGCCTGGTCGCCGTCGTCGGTGCGCTCGAACCGGTACGTGCCGGTGGAGGCGTTGACGTCGAGGCCGAGGATCGTGACACCGAAGGCGCGGGCGTCGTCGAGGATGAGCCGTTTGGGGTACATGCCGGGGTCGTGCGTGAGCACCCCGGCGAGGAACGCGGCCGGGTGGTGGGCCTTGAGGAAGGCCGACTGGTAGGTCGGCAGCGCGAAGGCGGCGGCGTGCGCCTTGCAGAACCCGAACGAGGCGAACGCCTTGAGGACCGCCCAGATGCGGTCGACGTCGGCGGGTGCGTAGCCGCGTGCCTCGGCCGCCGGGCGCCACCACGCCTCGATCCGCTCCTGCCCGGCCGGCGTGCCGAGGGCCCGGCGGACCTCGTCGGCGTGGGCGAGGCTGACCCCGGTGGTCTCGGCGACGATCTTGAGGACCTGCTCGTGGAAGACGACGACGCCCTCGGTCTCCTCGAGCGCCGGCACGAGCGTCGGGTGCAGGTAGGCCGGCTCCTTCCAGCCCTGGCGGGCGTTGAGGAACGGCACGATCATGTCGCTCTTGACCGGGCCGGGCCGGAACAGCGAGATGTCGACGATGAGGTCCTCGAAGGTCTGCGGGCCGAACTTGCCGATGAGCTCGCGCTGGCCGGGACTCTCGATCTGGAAGCAGCCCAGGGTGCGGGTGGAGCGGATCATCTCGAAGGTCGGCTCGTCGTCGAAGGGCACCTGCTCCTCGTCGTCGAGGTCGACGCGGACGCCGTCGACGCGCTCGACCTCCTCGACGGCGTGGGCCATCGCCGACTGCATCCGGATGCCGAGGACGTCGAGCTTGAGCAGGCCCATCTCCTCGACGTCGTCCTTGTCGAACTGGCTCATCGGGAAACCGAGCCAGCTGGCCTCGACGGGCGTGCGGTCGAGCAGGCCGGAGTCGGACAGCACGACCCCGCACGGGTGCAGGGCGATGTGCCGGGGCAGGCCGTCGAGGCGCTCGACGATGTCGAACATCAGCTGCAGGCGCGGCACGTCGAGGCCGGACGCCCGCAGCTCGGGCAGCTCGGCGAGCGCGTGGCGCACGTTGCGGGCGGCGATGTGCGGGAACGCCTTGGCCATGGCGTCGATCTCGGGCGGCGGCAGGCCGAGTGCCGCCCCGGCGTCGCGGATCGCGTGGCGCACCCGGTAGGTGTCCATCATCGAGACGCACGTGACGCGCTCGCCGCCGAAGTGCTCGAGGATGCGCTCGTAGATCTCGGTGCGGCGGGCCGACTCGACGTCGATGTCGATGTCGGGCAGCTCGGCGCGCAGCGGTGAGCAGAACCGTTCCATGAGCAGGCCGTGGCGCATCGGGTCGACGCCGGAGATGCCGAGCAGGTAGTTGACGAGCGAGCCGGCGCCGGAGCCACGGGCGGCGACCCGCACGTCCATCTCGCGGATGAGGTCGCACACCTGCGCGACGGTGAGGAAGTACGTGGCGTAGCCGAGGGTCTCGATGACGCCGAGCTCGTTCTCGAGGCGGTCGCTGACGGCGGCGAGCTCGGGCCCGGACCGGTCGGGGTAGCGGGTCGCGATCGACTCGCGGCAGCGGCGGGCGAGCACGTGCTGCGGGTTGGTGCCGGGACGGATGCCGAGGACGTCGGGCTCGGGCAGGTGCACCGAGCCGATACCGAGGTCGGCACGCGGGTCCTGGACGCACTCGGCGGCGAGGGCCGTGGTGCGCGCGAGGAGCTCGCCGGCCTGCTCGCGGGCCAGGGTCCCACCTCCGACGAGGCCCGGGCCGGACACCTGGACGACGTCGAGGGCGAGCGCCTGCATGACCGGTGTGGGCGCGAGGTGGCCGGCCGTCGTGACGCGGTCGAGGTGGCGGGTGTCGAGGGCGACGAGCCGGCGGGCGGCGTCGAGGACGTCGACGACGGCGGCGTCCTGGGGGTCGGCATGGCGCACCGCCGCGGTGATGACGGTGGGCACGCCGACCTCACGGGCGAGGGCGAGCATCCGACCGGCCTGGCCGAGGCTGCCCGGCAGGTGCTCCGGGCCGCCGTGGCAGACGAGCTCGACGACGACGGCGCCGGGCGGCAGCTGGGCGACCCACCGTTCGAGGGCCGCCCGGGCCTCGCCGTGGCGGCGGGCGAGGACGGCGCGGCCGACGTCGGAGTCGGGCCCGAGCAGGACGACGAGGGGCGCGGGCCCGCCGTCGGCCCCGGGGCGGGCGTGCTCGGTGAGGAGGCCCGGTGTCGTGACCGGCGTGCCGCGCTCACCGCGCAGGTGGGTCGCCGTGACGAGCCGGCACAGGGCGGCCCACCCGAGCCCGGGCGCCAGGCCCCCGGCC
>JAEWFB010000370.1 GCA_023389095.1 Actinomycetes bacterium | reverse complement strand
GGTTCCCCCGGGGCCCTACCTGCGGGGGTGGGGGCCCACGCTCGCGGCGTCGACATCCACCTCAGCGCGTCGGCGTGGCTGCAGCTCCGGAGGCCGCCTCGGACGCCGCTCCGGCGGTCGCGTCGATGGCCGACGTGGTCCCGCCAGGCCCGGCCGCATCGGGGTGGAGCTCGCGTCGCGGCAGGAAGACGACGGCAACCACCGCGCCGACCACGAGCACCGCCGCCGCCACGACGTCGGTGACGTGCATGCCGTGCACGTAGGCCTCGCGCGCGGCACCCAGGACCGCCTCGCCGGTGCCGCCACCGAGGCGAGCCGACACCACCGAGGCCTCCCCCAGCGTCTGGCTCGCCGCGTCGACGACCGACGCCGGGAGCCCGCTCGGCAGCAGCTCGACGACGCGTGAGGCGTAGGTCGCACCGAGGACGCTGCCGAGCACCGCCATCCCGAGCGCGCCACCGAGCTCGCCCGCGGTCTCGACCAGGGCCGACACCGACCCGGCCCGCTCGGCCGGCGCGACGCCGATCGCGTACTCGGTGACGAGCGTCGCCACCGACACCAGTCCGGCCGCCACGAGCGAGGCCGCGGCCAGCGTCACGAGGATCGAGGAGTCGACGCCCGCGAGGCGCATCCCCATGAAGCCCCCTGCCGCCGCGAGGAACCCGGCCGCCATGACGACCGGGCGCCCGACGCGTCCGGACCACGCCGCGGCGGCGGGCGCCGCGGCGCCGACGAAGACCGAGGGCAGCAGGCTCCACAGCGCCGCCGTGAGCGCGCTGTAGCCGAGCACGGACTGGAGGTACTGGGTCACGAGGACGGCGTTGCCCATGACGCCGAACATGCCGATGACCTGCACGGCGACCGAGCCGCCGAGGCCTCGGCGGCGGAAGAGCGTCAGGTCGACCATCGGCGAGGCGATGCGCGACTGGCGACGGACGAACGCGACCCCCGAGACCACACCCACGACGAGGAACGCGGCCAACGGCGTCGACCAGCCGTCGGCGGCGACCTCCTTGAGGACGTGCACGAGCGGCAGGATCGTCAGCAGCGACAGGGCCGACCCGAGCGCGTCGACCCGGGCCGACGGCGCCTTGGACTCCGGGAGCAGGAACGGGGCGACGGCGAGCAGCGCGAGCATGACCGGGACGTTGACGAGGAAGACCGACCCCCACCAGAAGTGCGCGAGCAGGAGGCCGGAGATGACCGGGCCGATGCCGACGCCGCCGGCCATGACCGCCGACCAGACGCCCACCGCGCGGGCGCGCTCGCCGGGGTCGGCGAAGAGGTTGCGCACGAGCGCGAGGGTGCTCGGCATGAGGGTGGCCCCACCGACCCCCATGAGGGCGCGGGCGGCGATGAGCCACTCGGCGCTGGGGGCCCATGCGGCGAGGAGGGAGGCGAGCCCGAAGGCCGTGGCACCGAGCAGCAGGAGGCGCCGCCGGCCGATGCGGTCGGCGAGGTTGCCCATCGTCAGGAGCAGGCCGGCCAGGACGAAGCCGTAGACGTCGAACATCCACAGCACCTGGGTGGCCGTCGGGTCGAGGGCCTCGGCGATGTGCGGCACCGCGAAGAACAGGACCGAGACGTCCATGGACACGATGAGCAGCGGGAGGCAGAGCACGGCGAGGGCGGTCCACTCGCGCCGGCCGGCCCGGGGTGGCGCGGCCGGTGGGCTCGCGGTGTTCGAGGGTGTCATGGCCCGACTCCAATCTGTGTATCTCACATAGTGTTTATGTCGCACACAGAACGTACGCCGTTACTGCGTATCACGCAAGCAGTTGGCTAGGATCGGCTCGTGACCGAGAACGCGCCACCCCCGCCGCCGCCGCTGCCGCGCTACCTCCAGCTGCTGTGGGGCCGGGAGCCCGAGGGCCGGCGCGGCCCGCGGCCGGCGCGGACCATCGAGGAGATCGGCGCGGCCGCCGTCGCCATCGCCGACCGCGAGGGCCTGGACGCCGTCACCATGAAGAGCGTCGCGAGCGCCGTCGGGTTCACCACGATGTCGCTCTACCGGTACGTCGACAGCCGTGACGAGCTCGGCGCCGTCATGCTCGACGTCGCCCTCGGTGCCCCGGACCTCGAGTTCGCGCCCGGACAGGGATGGCGCGAGCGCATCACCGCCTGGACCCGACAGCTGTCGCAGCGCCGCATGGCCCATCCGTGGACCGTCGAGGTGCGCCAGGCCGCACCACCCCTGACCCCCAACGCGATCGAGTGGATGGAGCGGGGTCTCGAGGCGCTCGAGGGCGCGGACCTCACGTCACAGCAGCGACTGTCCTCGATGCTGGCCATCGACGGCTGGAACCACAACCACGTGCGGCAGTCGGTGCAGATGGGACTCGTCGGCGCCCCGGATCCCGACGGCCCGCAGGCCGACTACCTCCAGCAGATCGGGATGCTCGTCGACCCCGAGCGCTTCCCGCTGCTCATCGCCGCCGGGCCGGGAGCGCTCGACGACGACGAGGAGGACTTCTTCGACGAGGAGTTCGACCACGGTCTGACGCTGCTCCTCGACGGCATCGAGGCACTCATCACCCGATCCCGTTGAGGCTCAACGCCTTCCGGATCTGCCCGGCTTCCGATCCGGGCCGGCGCCGTCGGCGGCCACGGTGCTGGCGATGCCGGCGATGAACATGTCAACACCGAACGCGAAGCGCTGCTCGCCGTCGCCGTCCATCAGCTCGCCGAGGTGCGAGGTCATGACCGGGAAACGGTCGCGCGGCAGGGCGGCGAAGAACTCCCCGACCTGGGCGAAGTAGGCCCGCCCCCGCTCCTCGGACTCCTCGGGCGTGGCGCCGCCGAACCGTCGCTGCATGAGCCAGCCCTCGTACGCGTCGGCCCCGATGTAGAGCGAGATCCGGTCCATGGCCCAGGCCGCCACCTTCATCGGCACCCCACCGTCGAGCATGGCCGCGAGGAGGTCCTCCGCACCGCGCAGCGACGCCTCGGTGGTCGGGATGTCGGCGAAGCTGAGCAGCGCGATGTCGGCGTGGCGGCGGTACACCTCATGGACGCTCGCGGCGAAACGGCGCAGGCCCTCCTGCCAGCCGACCTCGCGGAAGTCGGGGAAGTCGACCTCCTCGATGACGCGTTCGTGGACCCGCACGAGCAGCTCCTCGCGCGAGCCGACGTAGGCGTAGAGGGAGGCGGGACCGGTGCCGAGCTCGGTGGCGACGCGCCGCATCGTCACACCCTCGGTCCCTTCGGCGTCGACGATCCGCAGGGCCGTGTCGACGATCCGGGCCAGCGAGATCGGGGTGCGCGCGCGGGTCGGGCGGGGACGCGGGCGCCACGGAGCCTCGGGAAGGTCTGCCGGTCCCGGGTTCGTCATGCCGCTCCCTCGCTCCGGGGCCGACGCCCGACCCTCTGACGAACATCGTACTTGACGCGAACACCGTTCGCGAGTAGAACACTGTTCGTCACGAACAGCGTTCGCCAACCGAGGAGACCACCATGAGCATCCCGTCCACGACGTCGCCGCCTCCCGCGGCGGCCAGCCCCGTCGGCTCCCCCGACGCCACCATCGACGCCACCATCGACGCCGCACCGGCGTTCACGCCCCACCCGTTCCGTTGGGCAGCGCTCTTCGTCGTCCTCGCCGCCGAGGTCATGGACCTGCTCGACGCGCTCGTCACCGTCATCGCCGGGCCGTCGGTGGTGCGCGACCTCGGTGGCACCACGACGCTCGTGCAGTGGTTCACCGCGTCCTACACCGTCGCGATGGCCTCGGGCCTGCTGCTCGGCGGGCGCCTCGGCGACCTCTTCGGCCGACGCCGGATGTTCCTCGTCGGCATGGCCGGCTTCACCCTCGCCTCGCTCGCGTGCGCCGCCGCCGTGTCGCCCGAGATGCTCGTCGTGACCCGCGTCGTCCAGGGCTTCTTCGGGGCGGCGATGATCCCCCAGGGCCTCGGCATGATCAAGGAGATGTTCCCACCGGCAGAGATGGGCAAGGCCTTCGGGGCCTTCGGCCCGATCATGGGCCTGTCGTCGGTCGGTGGGCCGGTGCTCGCGGGCTGGCTCGTCGACGCCGACATCCTCGGGCTCGGATGGCGCGCGATCTTCGCCATCAACATCCCGATCGGCGTGGCCGGCTTCCTCGCCGGGCTGCGCTACCTCCCGGCGTCGCGTCCCGACCGGTCCCTGCGCATCGACGTGCCCGGCGCCCTGCTCGCCACCACCGGCATGGTCGCCCTCATCGTCCCGCTCATCCAGGGCCGCGAGCAGCACTGGCCCGCTTGGTGTTTCGCTCTGCTCACCCTGTCCGTGCTCGCCTTCGCCGCGTTCGCCGTTCTCGAGCGGCGTCGCGACCGCGCCGGCCTCGCCACGCTCGTCGTGCCCTCGCTGTTCACCAAGCGCGCCTTCACCTCGGGCCTGCTCACCGGACTGACGCTCTTCGGCGCCCTCATGGGCTCCTCGCTGGTCCTGACGCTCTTCGTGCAGCTCGGTCTCGGCTTCGACCCGCTCCACGCCGGGCTCGCGGGCCTGCCGCAGGCGCTCGGGATGATGGCCGGGTTCGGCATCGCGCAGGGCCTCAACGAGCGGCTCGGCCGTCGCCTCATGCACGTCGGTGGCGTCGTCCTCGCGGGCGGCCTCGTGCTGCTCGGCGTCGTCATCGGCTCGTCGGGCGCCTCGGTGACGATCCTGGCGATGGCGCCGGCGCTCGTGCTCATGGGCATCGGGATGGGGATGGTCATGGCTCCGTTCTTCGACATCGTCCTGGCCGGCGTCTCGCCCGAGGAGTCCGGGTCGGCGTCGGGCACCCTCACGGCGGTGCAGCAGATCGGCGGTGCGCTCGGCATCGCGGTGCTCGGCACGGTGTTCTTCGGCCACATCGAGGGCGGGGCGGCCGCACCGACGATCGGGGCGTTCACCAGCGCGGTGCAGGCCTGCGTCTGGGTGGCCGTCGCGATGGTCGCAGCAGCATGGCTGCTCACCTTCCTGCTCCCTCGCCGGGCCGAGCACCACGGCGCCCACTGAGCCTCCGCTCTGCGCACCCGGGCCCGCGCGGCCCGGGTGCGGCGGGTCTCAGCCCGGCCACTCCTCGCGCAGGAGCGCCCACACGTTGTCGTCGAGCCACGTTCCGTCCTTGCCGAGCGACCGGGCGTGGATCGTCGCCTCGAGACGCATCCCGATCCGGCGCAGCACGCGGTTGGAGGCGATGTTGTCGGCGTAGGCGTCGGCGGTGATGCGGCGCAGCCCGAGCTCGCCGAACCCGATGCGCAGCAGCTCGGCCGCGGCCTCCGCGGCGAACCCCCGCCCGTGGACGTCTGGGTGCAGGGCGTAGCCGATCGTGCCCTCCCACTCGTCGGTCCCCGTGCGCGAGATGGCGTGGCACGGCTCGAGCCGCAGCATGACGTCACCGACGACGCGTCCGGTGCGCTGCTCCTCCACGGCCAGCCCGAGCAGCGGCTCGGGGGCGTCGGATCGACCCCGGGCGATCCGCGTCACGACGCGCTCGTGAACCTCTTCGAGGCTGAGCACGTCGTGGCTCAGGTGCTCGACGACCTGCGGCAGGCTGCGGAAGGTGTGGATCGGCGCGACGTCCTCGACGCACAGCGGGCGCAGCCGCAGCCGGTCGGTGCAGCGCGGCCAGACCAGGCCGGACAGGTCGGGGCGCGCCATCAGCGCCAGCCGTGCTCGTCGACGCCGCCCGGCACGTCCGCGGCCGGGTCGTAGGGCGTGCGGGTGAAGCGGAACGAGGCCAGGTCGAGGTGCGAGGCGGTGCCGTCGGGGCGGCGCACGACCCGCAACGGCTCGCCGGTGTAGTAGCCGTCGAGCCCGACCCACGCGTCGGGGCCGTCGGCCTCGACGCGGGCGAACCGCGACCCGCGTGCCTGGCCGACCTCGCCGAGCACGAGGTGCTCGCCGTCGAGACGGGCGGTCGCGACCGCCGGCCCCCAGTGCCACGTGCCGCCGAGGTCAACCGACCCCCCGTGCCCCGACGCGGCAGCGGCGTCGGCGTGCCAGGGCGCCACCGGCTTCGGCTCGCGCTCAGCGAACGACTCGAGCAGCGTCTGGGCGATCGGGCCCATGCCGGTGGTCGCGTTGGCGGTGACGACGACACCGTCGCCCGAGTCGAGGCGCACCCGCAGGCCGGCGAGGAAGCCCGGCATCGAACCGCCGTGGCCGGCATACCGCACGCCGCCGAGGTTCCACACCTGCCAGCCGAGGCCGTGCGCCACGGTCCAGGCCTGGCCCGGCAGGTCGTTCACGGTGCGCGGCTCGCACATCTCCGCGAGCGTGTCGCGTGAGAGCACCTCACCGGTGTCGCCGCCGAGGAACGCCGCCCAGCGCGCGAGGTCGGTCGTCGTCGACCAGAGCTGTCCGGCGGGCGCCATCGCGCCGGCATCGTGCTCCGGCTCGGGCAGCAGCACGTCGGCGAAGGGGTGGACGGCCAGGCCCTGCGCTGCCCTGCCGGTGGGGCGGGTCGTCGTGCGGTCCATGCCGAGCGGCTCGAGCAGCTCACGGCGCACGATGTCGGACCACGAGGCCCCGTGGGCGCGCGCCACGAGCTCGCCGAGGGCCGCGTAGCCGACGTTCGTGTAGTGGAAGCGCCGACCCTCCGCGAACCGCTGGCCGACCGGCGAGGCGACGAGCTCGTCCCACGAGCCGCCGGGGGTGCGCTCCCACCACGGGCCGTTCGTCTCGGCCTGCAGGCCGGCGCCGTGCGAGAGCAGCTGGGCGATCGTCACGTGCCCGAACGGCGTGCCCGGCACGTGCTGCTCGAAGCGGTCCTCGAGGCCGAGCCGGCCCGCGTCGCGCAGCCGCAGCACGGCGACAGCCACGAAGGTCTTGGTGATCGAGCCCATCCGGTACTGGGTGTCGGCGTCGGCAGGCTCGCCGTCACTGCCGCCGTCGAGCGTGCCGACCGCGTCGGACCACACGAGCGCGCCGTCGCGGACGATCCCGGCCGCCACCGACGGCAGCCGGTGCGTGCGCTGCTCCGTGGCGAGCAGGTGGGTCAGGTGGCGGGCGGTCGCGGCGTCGGGACGGTACGGGCTCACCCGCCCGAGCCTAGGGGCGCCCCCGCGACCCCGCCGCCCGGCCCGGGCCCGCGTCCGGCTCACCCGACGCGTCTGGCGTGGCGCAGGCCACCCCGGCAGGATGGGACGGCGGCCCCATGGCCGCGACGCATCGGATATCTTGATGTCAAGATTTCTGCCGGGACCGTGGCGGTCTCCTGCCGCGGCCGGCCCGTCGGGACTCCCCGACCGGCCCGAACAGCCCGCCGGCACGACCAGAGCACACCGAACGGAGCACCCGCGTTGGACTCGACCATCATCTACACGCACACCGACGAGGCCCCCGCGCTGGCGACGGCCTCGCTGCTGCCCATCGTCTCGGCCTTCGCCAAGCAGGCCGGTGTCGACGTCGAGACGCGCGACATCTCCCTGTCCGGCCGCATCCTCGCCTCCTTCCCCGAGGTCCTGACGCCCGAGCAGGCCGCCACCGGCGTCGGGCACGACGCGCTCGCCGAGCTGGGCGCGCTCGCGCAGACGCCCGAGGCGAACATCATCAAGCTGCCGAACATCTCCGCGTCGATCCCGCAGCTCAAGGCCGCCGTCGCCGAGCTGCAGGCGCAGGGCTACGCCCTGCCCGACTACCCGGACAACCCCACCACCGACGCCGAGAAGGCTGCCCGCGCCGCGTACGACAAGGTCAAGGGCTCGGCCGTCAACCCCGTTCTGCGCGAAGGCAACTCGGACCGGCGCGCCCCGGCGTCGGTCAAGAGCTACGCACGCAGGCACCCGCACTCGATGGGCGCCTGGAGCGCCGACTCGAAGACGAACGTCGCGACGATGGACGCCGACGACTTCCGCCACAACGAGAAGTCGGTCGTCATCGACGGCGACGGCACGATCCGCATCGAGCACGTGTCCCCCGACGGCTCCGTCACGGTCCTCAAGCCCGACTTCCCCGTGCTGGCCGGCGAGGTCGTCGACGCCACGTACCTGGACGTCGCCGCCCTCGAGCGGTTCCTCGCGGCGCAGGTCACGCGTGCCAAGCAGGAGGGCGTCCTCTTCTCGGTGCACCTCAAGGCCACGATGATGAAGGTGTCCGACCCGATCATCTTCGGCCACGTCATCCGCGCCTTCTTCCCGGCGCTCTTCTCCGAGCACGCCGCCGAGCTGACCGCCGCCGGCGCGTCGCCGAACGACGGCCTCGGCGCCATGCTCAAGGCCGTCGAGTCCCTGCCGGCCGAGCAGCGCGCCGCGGTCGAGGACGCCGTCAAGGCCGGCCTCGCCGACGGCCCGGCCCTGGCCATGGTCGACAGCAACCGCGGCATCACCAACCTGCACGTGCCGAGCGACGTCATCGTCGACGCGTCGATGCCGGCGATGA
>JAEWFB010000356.1 GCA_023389095.1 Actinomycetes bacterium | reverse complement strand
GGCACCGTCACCGTGCGCGACGCCGACCGCGAGGTCGTCGCGTGAGCGCCACCACCGGCGTCGGCGCCGGGGCGGCTCCTGGGGTCAGCCCGTTCACCCTGGCCGTCAGCTCGGAGATGGTCTTCCTCGAGCTGCCCGTCGTCGAGCGGGTGCGCCGCATCCACGAGCTCGGCTTCGCCGTCGAGATCTGGGACTGGACGCGCCACGACCTCGACGCGCTCGAGGCCCTGCGCGCCGATGGCGTCGCGTACTCCTCCATGACCGGCTACGTCCGTGGACGCCTGGCCGACCGGGAGGGGGCCGACGAGCTGCTCGCCACGGCCGCCGAGTCGGTCCCCGTCGCGAAGCGCCTCGGCATCCCGCGGCTCAACCTCCACGGCACCGGCCTCGGCGACCAGGGGCTCCCGGTGCTGCCGGCCCACGAGGTGACCGGCGCGATGTGGCTCCAGGCGCGCGACACCCTCGGCCGCGTCGCCGAGCTCGGCGAGCGCGAGGGCGTGCAGTTCGTCCTCGAGAACCGCAACACCGTGGTCGACCACCCCGGCACGCCGTTCGCGCGCGCCGCCGACTGCCTGGCGCTCGTGGAGTCCGTCGACAGCCCGCACCTGCGCCTGATGCTCGACCTCTACCACGCCCAGATCGGCGAGGGGAACCACATCGAGCTGTGCCGGCGGGCCCTGCCGTGGATCGGCGAGATCCAGGTGGCCGACGTGCCCGGGCGCTGCGAGCCCGGCACCGGCGAGATCGCCTACCCGGCGGTCGCGCGGGCCCTCGCAGAGATGGGGTACCGCGGCACCGTCGGCCTCGAGGCGTGGGCGTCGGGCGACTCCGAGCTCGCCCTCAAGCGCTTCCGCGACGCCTTCACCCTCTGAGACCCGGTTCGATGTGTTCGGCGGTCAGATGTGATCGCCGAATACATCGAATCCGGAAGGTCAGTGGGAGCGGCGGGCCTGCGCCTGGGCGTCGAGGCGGCGGTGCAGCTCGGCCGGGTCGACCCCCTCGGCCAGGGCGTCCGTCACGACGTCGGCCTGGCTCGGCGGGGCCATGCCGCCGATCGGCTGGTCGCGGTCGAGGTTGGTCGGGAACGCGTAGCCCTCGGCGCTCGCGGCGAGGGCGTTCGCCACGCCCCGCCCGACGCGTCCGCCCCCGGTCCCCGAGACCTCCGCGAGGAGCGTCGGGTAGAGGGCCTCGACGACGCGCTGCCGGTCGACGGTCTCCATCGCCCGGCCGAACGCCGACGACACCTGCAGCAGGTTGGCCATGCGCCGGATGTCGGTCGAGTGGTTGGTGCCGGCCGCGTGGAAAAGTGCAGGGTTGAAGAAGACGGCGTCGCCCTTGGCGAGGGGCAGCTGCACGTGGTGGGCCACGAAGTACTCCTGGAACTCCGGGCGCTGGTAGGCCACGTAGCCGTGCGCGTACTTCTGGCTGTGCGGCAGGTAGAGCGTCGGGCCCGACTCGATCGGCATGTCGCAGTGGGCCACGGCGCCCTGCAGGGTCAGCACCTGTGACAGGGCGTGCACGTGGGCGGGGTAGCGCGCGCAGACCTCGTCGCTCTGGAAGCCGAGGTGGTAGTCGCGGTGCACGGTCTGGCCGGCGCCGCCGGGGTTGACGACGTTGACCTGCGACGTCACCTGGTAGCCGGGCCCGAGCCACGCCGTCGCCGCCAGTGCGACGACGTCGTTGGCGTAGTAGTCGACGAAGGCCTGCGGGTCTGCCACGGCGAGCTTCTCGAGCGCGTTCCACACGCGGTCGTTGGCGCCGGGCTTGGCGAAGTGGTCGCCCGATGCCGTTCCGGCAGAACGCTGCTCACTGATCATGGCCTCGAAGGCGGCCGTGACACGGTCGACGACCGACGCGTCGAACGCACCCTCCACGACGACGATGCCCGGCCCGTCGGCGAGGGCGTGGGCGAGCTCGGCGAGCACGGAGCGTCGGCCGTCCTCGTCGGCGGTTGCCGCGGCGACGAGGCGATCGGCGGCGTAGACCGGCACCTCGCCCTCGAGCCGCGAGGCGTGCGGGTGGTCCTCGAGGCGGGTGCGGTCGCCGAGGACCTCGAGAAGGTCGGCGAGCCGGCAGTCCTGCGGCAGGAGCCAGTGCTGGGTGGGGCGGGCGGTCAGGGTCACGACGTCCTCCTCGACGAGGTGGTGAGACTGGGTCTCTCTCAGGATGGGTCCGCCCCGGGCGGCGCGGACCGTCCCAAAGCCCTCAGAAAGACCTCAGTGGGAGCCGGGTCCGCACTAGCGTGACGCCATGGCCAGGACGGCGCCGCGCACCCACCGCGTCCGTGACATCGCAGAGCAGTCGGGCCTGTCCGAGGCGACCGTCGACCGGGTCCTGCACGGTCGCGCCGGCGTGAGCGCGCGCGCCGTCCGGGCCGTCGAGCAGGCCGTCCTCGACCTCGACCGCCAGCAGTCGCAGCTGCGGATCGCCGCCCGGACGCTTGTCGTCGACGTCGTCATGCAGGCGCCTGAACGCTTCTCGGGCGCCGTGCGCGGCGCTCTCGAGGCAGAGCTGCCGGCGGCCCGCCCCGCCGTCGTCCGGGCCCGGTTCGACCTGCGCGAGAACGCCGACCCGGCTGCGGCGGTGGCGTCCCTCGACGCCGTCGGGCGACGGGGTCGGCTCTCCCACGGCGTGCTGCTCAAGGCGCCCGACCACCCGGAGGTCGCTGCAGCCGCCCGCCGCGTCGTCGAGCGAGGCATCCCGGTGGTCACCCTCGTCACCGACGTGCACGACTCCGGACGCGTGGCGTACGTCGGCCTCGACAACACGGCCGCCGGCCGCACCGCCGCCTACCTCGTCGCGCACTGGCTCGTGGAGCCGGGCGGGACGGTGCTCGTGACCACGAGTGGCTCGGCGTTCTTCGGCGAGCGGGAGCGCATCGACGCGTTCCGCGCGCAGCTGGCGGTCGTGGCGCCCCGCGTCGGTACCGTCGTCGTCACCGACACCGACGGTCTCGACGCGTCGCTCGCAGACGCCGTCGGGGCGGCCCTCGACGCCGACGCGTCCATCTGCGGCGTGTACTCGGTCGGCGGCGGGAACCGCGCGACGGCGAGGGAGTTCGCGCGCGTCGGGCGTGAGTGCCGGGTCTTCGTCGCCCACGACCTCGACGCCGACAACGTCGAGCTGCTGCGCGCCGGCGTCGTCTCGGTGGTGCTGCACCACGACCTCGGTGCCGACATGCGGCGGGCGCTGCGGCAGGTCATGCGCGCTCATCGGCTGCTGCCGGGTGCGCCGACGTCGGTGCCGGCCAACGTCGAGGTCGTGACGCCGTACAACCTCCCCGCGCGGCTGCGCCCGGAGTGAGGCCCGGAGTGAGGCCCGGAGTGAGGCCCGGAGCGAGCCCGACGCTCAGTGCACGACGAGGGCCAGCGCGGACACGACGGTCGCGGCGAGGACAGCCTGGTCGAACCGGGTCTGGCTGAGCCGGCGCGCGGTGTGCAGCCCCGCCCAGGCGCCGAGCAGGACGAACGGCGCCAGGGCGACCGTGCGCCACAGCGTCGCGGCGGTGAAGAGCCCGAGCCCGACGCTGAAGGGCACCTTGCAGAGGTTGACCCCGAAGAAGAACAGCGCCCCCGTGCCGAGGAAGCGCCGCTTCGGGGCGCCTTGGGCCACGAGGTAGAGGGCCATCACGGGGCCGGCCGCGTTGGCCGTCATGGTCGCGAAGCCGGACGCGAGACCGGTGCCGAGTGCGGCGGCGCGCGAGTCGGAGATCCGGCTCGTGTCGGGGTTGCGCCAGACGAGGACGAGCTGCCCGACGGCGAAGACGAGCAGGAGGGCCCCGATGCACCGTCGCAGGGTGACGTCGTCGACCCAGGCGAGGAAGAGCGCTCCGAGGGCGAGGCCGGGCAGGACGGCCGGGATGAGCCTACGCAGCAGCGCCAGGTCGGCGTCACGGCGGTAGTGCCACACGGCGTACGCGTCACCGACGAGCAGGAGCAGCAGGATCGCGGCCGTCGACTCCCGCGTCGGCATGGCGAAGGCGAAGATGGCGATCGAGATGGTGGCGACGCCGCCGATGGCCGTCTTGGCGAAGCCGACGAGCAGCGCCGCGACCGCGAGCAGCACGAGCGTCGTCAGCGTCATGCGGGGAGAGTAGGGCGGGTCGAGGGTGGCGCGACAGCCTCCGTCCGACCCCCGGATCCGGTGTTGCCGGAGCCGTTTTGGCGGTCCGGCCGATCGCCTGTACTGTTCTCTACGTCAGCCCGACAGGGAGCAACGGACGCCACGGCGATCGAGTCGATCGATCGCGAAGCTGGCCGGTCCCTCGGATGACATCGCACCGGTTCACGGGCCTCCTCACGGAGATCCACACGAGCCTGCCACGGCCGGAACGGCTGCCCCTGACCTGGTCAGGAGCACTGGTCCGGATGGGGTAAAGTTGCGGAGCCCGCCGAGACCGGCGGACCGACATCTGGTCGCTCTTCACGAGCGGGTCACGGATTTGGTCCGAACGGCGCGGACGG
>JAEWFB010000226.1 GCA_023389095.1 Actinomycetes bacterium | reverse complement strand
GGCCGAGGCGATGGGCTTCACGATCTTCGGCCTCACCGGGCGCAACAACGGCCAGAAGGACGCGACGCTGCAGAACCTCGCCGACGTCGGCTACCACGGCTTCACCGCCGACCGGTACTTCACGAAGTGGCGCTCGAGCGACCCGATCCCGGCCTACATGGCCGGCAAGTGCGTCAACATGGCCGCCTGCACGACCGTCGAGTACAAGGCCAACACGCGTCGCCACATCGAGAAGGACCTCGGCTACGACATCGTCCTCAACGTCGGTGACCAGTGGAGCGACCTGCAGGGCGGCTCCGCCGACCGCTGGGTCAAGCTGCCCAACCCGACGTACTACCTGCCCTCGCCCGACCTCGCCGGGATGAACGAGCCGAAGCTCGCCCCGCGCAGCCACTTCTCGATGAAGCCCGACGGCTCAAGCGGCCTCACCGAGAGCGGCGAGGGGATCCCCAACATCGACTCGGTGAAGAAGACGATCTACACCTACTACGGCGACCCCGGCACCGGCATCGCGAACAAGACCTCCTCGCCGTACATCAGCGAGCTCAAGGCCCTCGAGGCGCGCCAGCAGCAGCGGCTCGTCGCCGCGTGCCGGCAGGGCGCGGCCCGCGGCACGAGGCCGGCTGTCGTGCTCGACGCCGACGACACGACGCTGTGGACCTACGACATGGAGGTCGCGGACATGAAGTTCGTCTTCAACCCGACCCGCCAGGACTACTGGGTGCAGAACAGGCTCTTCCCGGCGACGCCCGGCATGCCCGCGCTCGTCGCGGCGGCCTCCGACGCCGGCTGCGCGATCGTCGGACTGACCGGCCGCAACACCGGCCAGAAGGACGCGACGCTCGCCAACCTCCACGAGCAGGGCTACCCGCAGTTCACCAGCGAGCTCTACTTCACGAAGTGGCGCTCGGGCGAGCAGCCGCCGTCGTACCTGCAGGGCAAGTGCGTCGCCTACCCGACGTGCACGACCATCGAGTACAAGTCGGCGACCCGGGCCCACGTCGAGGACGACCTCGGCTACGACGTCGTCGCCAACCTCGGCGACCAGTTCAGCGACCTCAAGGGCGGCCACGCCGACCACGTCGTCAAGGTGCCGAACCCGACGTACTACCTGCCCTGACGTCCGGCCTGACGTCCGGTCTGACGGCCGGTTTCGACGTTCAGAGCTGCCGGCTGCTGAGCACGGAGGTGCGGTCGATCTTGAGTCGACCGCCCTCCTGCACCAGCGTGTAGGCCGTGCGCTCGACGTACGTGCGCCCGTCCTTGTAGTCGTAGCGCAGCGTGGCCACGACCGACGACGGGGCCGACGCGTCGACGGCGCTGACGCCGACCCGGTCGATCGCGCCCCAGAAGCGGTCGTAGGTCGCGCGGTTCCCGGAGGTCGTCGTGCGGTAGCGCGGCGTCAGCAGCGCCCAGCCGGCGTCGGTGTCGGCGGGCAGCGTCGAGTAGTAGTCCCGGACCGCCGCCGCCAGCTCGGAGGCGGTGGGCGGTCCGGGCGGTGCCGTGCTCGTGGGCGGACGCGTCGGCGCCGGGCCGGAGGTGCTCGGGGGCGCGGTCGGCCTCGACGCGGTGGACGTCGGCGGTGGCGAGGTCCGGGGCGACGTCGACCCCTGCGCCGAGGAGGACCTGGTCGAGGAGGACGTGCCGGCGTTCGGCGCCGGTGTGGTCGGTGGGTCCTCGCGCGTGACGAGCACCAGGGCGAGGACCAGGGCGGCCAGGACCGCGGCGGCTCCGAGCACCAGCGCCGCCGGACGCCGGCGACGACGCTCGGGCGGCTCCGGCGCGCTGTCGCGCGTCGCGTCCGGCACTGCGTCGGGCACTGCGTCGGGCATCGCGTCGGCTGCGTCGTCGGGGTGCGGGGGGTTTGATGCGCGGTCGGGTGCTGCCGGCAGGACCGCCGTGTGGGCCGTCGGGACGTCCTCGGACGCCTCGTCGGCGACCGCCCGGGGCACGGTGTCGCCCGCGCCGCCGGCAATGTCGGCGAGGGCGGTCGCGGCCTCCGCCATGAGGGGACGCGCCTCTGGGTCGGCGGCCAGCATGCGGACGAGCACGGGCTCGAGGGGTCCGGCGCGGCGGGGCGGCTCGATGCGGCCCGAGGCCACCTGGTGCAGCAGGGCGATCGGGTTGTCGCCCGTGCCGAAGGGCGGCGCGCCCTCGACGGCGGCGTAGAGCGTCGCGCCCAGGGCGAAGAGGTCGGCGGCCGGCGTCGACTCGCCGCCGCGGGCCACCTCGGGTGCGAGGTAGGCGGGGGTGCCGGTCAGCAGCCCGGTCGCGGTGAGCGACGCGTCGCCGTGCGCCCGGGAGATCCCGAAGTCCGTCAGCAGCGGCGTCCCGGTCGTCGTGATGAGGATGTTGCCGGGCTTGACGTCGCGGTGCACGATTCCGGCGGTGTGTGCTGCCGCCAGCGCGCCGGCGATCCCGGCCCCGATGCGGGCCGCCTCACGCGGGTCGAGGGGGCCGTCGGCGGCGAGGATCTCGTGCAGGCTGCGGGAGGGCAGGTACTGCATGACGAGGCAGGGCGACCCCTCGTGGTCGACGACGTCGTAGACCGGCACGGCGTTGGGGTGGTGCAGGCGAGCGGTGATCCGGGCCTCCCGCATCGCTCGCTCGCGCGCGAGGTCGGCGTCCTCCTCGGGCAGGCCCACCGGCGCGTGCAGCCGCTTCAGGGCCACGGCCCGGCTCAGGCGCTCGTCCCAGGCGAGCCACACCTGGCCCATGCCCCCGGACCCGATGCGGTCGAGCAGGCGGTAGCGCCCTCTCACGACCTCTTGCGCGTGGCTCACTGCTGGCGGCCCTCCCGTCGACCCGAAGGAACCTACCCGGAGCCGCCGGGGCGCACACAATCCGGTCGGTCGACGTCGCGCGGTCAGCCCTCCGCGTGCCCGACGAGCGGCACGAGGTCGGCGACCGAGTCGACGACGCGGCTGGGCCGGTAGGGGAACCGCTCGATCTGGTGCTGCTGCGTCGAGCCGGTGAGGACGAGGACGGTGCGCAGGCCGGCCTCGAGGCCGCTGATGATGTCGGTGTCCATGCGGTCGCCGACCATGACCGTGGTCTCGCTGTGGGCCTCGATGCGGTTGAGCGCGCTGCGCATCATGAGCGGGTTCGGCTTGCCGACGTAGTACGGCTGGCGGCCGGTGGCGGTCGAGATCAGCGCCGCGACCGAGCCGGTGGCCGGCAGCTTGCCCTGCGCGCTCGGCCCGCTCGGGTCGGGGTTGGTGGCGATGAAACGGGCTCCGTTGTCGATGAGGCGGATCGCGCGGGTGATGGCCTCGAACGAGTAGGTGCGCGTCTCGCCGAGCACGACGTAGTCGGGGTCGCGGTCGGTCATGACGAAGCCGACGTCGTGCATCGCGGTGAGCAGCCCGGCCTCGCCGACGACGTACGCGCTGCCGCCGCCACGCTGGTCGGCGAGGAACTGCGCCGTGGCCAGGGCAGAGGTCCAGATCGCGCGTTCGGGCACGTCGATCCCGCTGAGCCGCAGGCGAGCCGCGAGGTCACGCGGGGTGAAGATCGAGTTGTTCGTCAGGACGAGGAACTGCTTGCCCGACGCCTCCAGCGCGGCGATGAACTCGGCCGCGCCGGGGATCGCGTCCTCCTCGTGCACGAGGACGCCGTCCATGTCGGTGAGCCAGGTGTCGACGGGCCGGTGATCGGTCATGGCCCCCATTGTGGGGGTCAGCCGGCCGACGCGGCGGCCGCGGCCGCGGACCGGCGCGCGACGGCGAGGTCGACGCGGTCGGCGGTGAGGACGTGCTGGATGACCATCGTGGCGGCGCCGATGACGGCGGCCTGGACTCCGGTGGAGGCGACGACGATCTGCAGCCCGCCGGTGGCGAGCGGCAGCGACCGCCCGTAGACGACCTCGCGGACACCTGCGATGAGGCTCTCGCCCGCCTGCACAAGCGAGCCGCCGATGACGATGACCTCGGGGTTGAGGAGGCTGACGCACGTGGCGAGCACCTCGCCGATGGTGCGCCCGGCCTGGCGGACGGCGTGCGCGGTGGGCACGTTGCCGCCGCGGACCAGCGCGACGATGTCGGCGTTGTTCTCGGCGGAGATGCCGATCTCCTTGAGCGACTTGGAGATCGCCGGTCCGCTGGCCACGGCCTCGAGGCACCCGAGGTTGCCGCAGGAGCACAGCACCTCGGGGGCGTGGGGAGCCGCCACGTGCCCGAGGTCGCCGGCCGCGCCGACGGCCCCACGGTGCAGCCGGCCGCCGCTGATGATGCCGGCACCGATGCCGGTGGCGACCTTGACGAAGAGGAGGTGCTCGACGTCGGGGTGGGCCGTGGCGTGCTCGCCGAGGGCCATGATGTTGACGTCGTTGTCGACGAGGACCGGCACGTCGAAGGACCGCCGCACGCGCGACGGCACGTCGTAGCCGTCCCAGCCGGGCATGATCGGCGGGCGCATCGGTCGGCCGGTCGAGTGCTCGACGGGACCGGGCAGGCCGATGCCGATGCCGACGAGGTCGGACGCGTCGCGACCGGTGTCGTCGAGGAGGCGTCGGGTCGTGGCGACGAGCCAGTCGAGGACGACCTCGGGCCCGTCGGTGATGTCGAGCTCTTCGCCGATCTCGCGGATCGGCCTGCCGCTCAGGTCGGTCAGGGCCACGCGTCCGTGCGTCGCGCCGATGTCGGCACCGATGACGACCCGGGCCTCGGGGTTGAAGGCGAAGCGAGCCGGGGGGCGTCCGCCGGTGCTCGCGGCCTCGCCGCTCGGGGCGAGCAGACCGGTGGCGAGCAGGGCGTCGACGCGGGCGCCGACGGTGGACCGGGCGAGGCCGGTCAGCTTGGCCAGCTCGGCGCGGGTGCGGGGCGTCTCGTCGCGCAGCAGCTGCAGCAGCTCACCCGCGCCGCTGGCGGCGAGGGCGGGGGGCGACGACGACTCCGGATGACGCACCGTTGAAGTCAAGCACACGCAGCTTCCACACGCCATCCATGCGGCTTTCGTGTCTCAGTCGCAAAACTTTTGCTTGACGGTCCGACAAAAGTGGTCCACGGTGTGACCCATGGAATCTCGACGGCGAGATGGAGCCGACGCCCCGCTGCTGCGGATGACCAACGTGGTCAAGCGTTTTCCCGGGGTCGTGGCCCTCGGTGGCGTCGACCTCGACGTGCGACCCGGTGAGGTGCACTGCCTCCTCGGCCAGAACGGCGCCGGCAAGAGCACGCTCATCAAGGTGCTCGCGGGCGTCCACGAGCCCGACGAGGGCACCATCGAGTGGGACGGCGAGACCGTGACGCTGCACCACCCGCAGGCCGCCATGGACCTCGGCGTCGCGACGATGTACCAGGAGCTCGACCTCGTCGAGGGCCTCACCGTCGCCGAGAACATCTACCTCGGGCACGAGCCGACGCGCTTCGGGTTCTCCCAGCGCACC
>JAEWFB010000158.1 GCA_023389095.1 Actinomycetes bacterium | reverse complement strand
GTCCACGAGGCGCCGAGGAACGAGGCGCCGCGTGGACGACGGCGTCCCACCGCCACCGCCGTCACGGCCGCCGCCACAGCCACCGGTGGACAGTTCGCCCCTGGAGTGCTGTTGACGCTTCACATCGTCGGGCCGTGCGGCGACAGGACGTTCACACGGCCATGTCCCGTCCCAGCAGCGGCGGTCGCTCCGAGGTGACGGATGCTCCGCAGGGTTCCTGCACCGCCCCGGACGACACCTCCCTGCACGACACCTCCCTGCACGGCATCGGCCGGATGCTCACGCGTCGTCGAGGCTCCAGGCAGAGGTTGGTCATGGTTGGCCGCGGCCCGCAGTCTCTGGAGATCCGAGCGTGCCACCCATGCCAGGACCATCGCGGTGGGCAGCTCGACGAGCAGTGCCATGGCGACGGCCTGCCGGAGCTCGCTGCTCGTTGCGGTGGTCGTCACGTCGAACCACGCGTCCAGCACGAAGAGGGGCAGGGACACCAGGGCGCTCACCGTGGCCGTCCAGTGACGGCGACGTAGCGCGATGCCGGTCGCGAGCAGTCCGGCGATCTCCAGGATGTCGAGCCCGACCCAGGTGAGTCGCCAGTTGTCCACGCCCGCACCTTGGGTCGACAAGGTCTGAGGCAAGGCGGAGGCCGGCAGGGTGGCACCGAGCCAGCATGTCCAGCCGATGAGGACCGCCGCAGCGCAGATGAGCGCGGTGCCGATCCTCCGACGGACTGCGGCCGTGTCGGACGTCGGCTGCGGAGCGGCGGGTTGCCGGGACACATCGTTCACGATGACGTCCTCGGGTCCGGCCAGCATGACGTCAGGTTCGGGCGCCGGGCTGTGCGTGGACTGTGGCCGGGTTAGTACCGGCGTAAGAGCAGAGCGCGTTCCGGCGTTGTGGCGAGGTCAGGCGGTGACGTGCGACGCGCCGGCCTCCGCGGACTGCTCGTAGACGGCACGGATGATGGACAGGGTCTTGGTCGCCTCGGCCGCGTCGATCCAGAAGGGTTCGCCGGCCCGGACGTGCCGGTAGAAGTCGGCGATCAGCAGGCCGTGGGACTCGCCCCAGTAGGCCTTCTCCCCGGTGAGTCGCCGTTCGGTGGCGAGGATCTCGTGGCGTCCGTCGCGATGGATGACGGTCAGGTCGGTGCTGAGCCGAAGGGTGGCCGACTCGGTCTGCACCTCGATGGTCACCGGCGCGTTGTCGGCGTAGTTGTTGGTGGCGAAGAAGATCGATCGCTGACCGGCGGGGTGGGTGAGCACGATGGTGGCGTTGTCCTCGACCTCGATGGTGTCGCGAAGCAGCAGGGTGGACGCCCTTCCCTGGACATCGACGGGGTCCCCGAGGAACCACTGCAGCAGGTCGAGGGTGTGGATCGCCTGGTTGATCAGGACCCCGCCGCCGGCGGTCTCCTCTCGGGCCCGCCATGGCTTGGCCAGGTAGTAGGAGCTGTCGCGGAACCAGGTGACCGAGGCGACGGCTCCCAGGCTCGGACCGAACCGCTCCGACCGGATCGCCTCGCACAGGGCTCGTGACGTCGGGTTGTAGCGGTTCTGGAAACACACGCCGACCTGCGCCCGGCTGCGCGAGGCCGCGTCGATGAGCCGGTGCGCGTCCGAGACGGTTGTGGCGACGGGCTTCTCGGTGAGGACGTTGACGTCGCGGTCCAGGCAGGCGATGGCCATCTCGACGTGCAGGTGGTGCGGTGTGCACAGGTGCACCACATCGACCGTCTCGGTCTCGAGCATCTCCCGGTAGTCGGTGTACCCGGCGACCGAGAACCGTGCCGCGACCGACCGGCAGGTCCTCTCGTCGGTGTCGGCGACGGCGACCAGGACGGCGTCGGTCTGGGCGCGAATCAGGCGCAGGTGCAGGTCGCCGATGTCGCCACAGCCGATGACCGCGATGCGCAGGGGAGCGGTGGGTGCCATGCGTCGATGGTTCCTTCCTTCGGCCGAGCCGTACGTGCCGAGGCGTGCGTGCCGAGGCGGCGGGGAACGTCAGAGCTTGACGGGCTGGCCGGTGGCAGCGGACTCGTACATCGCCAGGATCACCGCCAGTGCGGTGCGGGCCTCCCGGGTGCCGACGCGCACTGCGCCACCCTCGGTGACCACCGTGATGAAGTCGGCGAGCTGCCGCGCGTGGGAGTCCCCCAGGCCCTCCTCTCCGTCCGCGAGCCGATCATCCTCACCCACCTGGTTCAGGTCACTGGCGCCGTCGGGCATGGCGATCTCCACTGCCTCCCCGACGTTCTCGTGGAGGAACACCAGCTCGTCGTCGGAGATGACGGCGGATCCCTTCGACCCGAAGATCCGCAGGCTGGCGTCCAGTCCGGGGTAGGCGGCCGTGGTCGCGTGGATGATGCCGAGGGCGCCGGTGTCGAACGTGACGACGGCGACCGCGGTGTCCTCGACCTCGATCCGTTCATGGGCCAGGCGCGCGGTGTAGGCGAAGACCTCGACCGGTACGCCGAGGATGGAGATCAGCAGGTCGATGGTGTGCACCGTCTGGTTCATGGTGGCGCCGCCGCCGTCCAGTGCCCAGGTGCCGCGCCAGTCCCCGGAGTCGTAGTAGGACTGGCCTCGCCACCAGGCGTGCGAGGCGATGGCCGAGGTGATCCGACCCAGGTTGCCGTCGCGGACCGACCGTGCCAGCTTCTCGGTCGACCTGTCGAAGCGATGCTGGCTGATGACCGCTACGGTCTTTCCCGACTCGCGCTCTGCGGAGATGATGCGATCGGCGGCTTCCAGGGTCACGTCGACGGGCTTCTCGATGACGACGTGCTTGCCTGCCTGGAGCGCGGCAACCGCGAGATCGGCGTGCACGCCGCTCGGTGTGCAGATCGTCACGGCGTCGATGTCATGGCGCCGCAGCAGTTCTTCCACGTCGACGGTGAACTCCGGGACGCTCCACTGTTGAGCCGTCGCGGCTGCCTTGCCCTCGTCGAGGTCGGCGATCACCACCAGGTCCGCGGTGTCCAGCTCGGTCAGGGCCCGCGCGTGGGTCTGGCCGATCATCCCGGCTCCGATGACCGCGAAACGAACCTTGGGGGTGCTCATGCGTGATCGATTCCTTGGTCGTCGAGGATCGTGGTGAACGCGGTGGTGGCGCGGATGAAGTTGTCGGGGCCGGAGAAGCCCCCCAGGTGGTGAGCCGAGCCCAGGTGCGGCTCGATGGAGAAGAAGCCGTCGAAGCCGTCGGCGCGCAGCGCCCGCACGGTCTCGACGACCTGACCGTCACCCTCGCCGGATGGCACGACCTCACCGGTCTGCAGGACGGCGTCCTTGATCTGGATGTAGTCCGTGTACGGGCGCAGCAGCGAGTACGCCTCGGCGAACGGGCGGACACCGACCTGGACGTAGTTCGCCGGGTCCCACGCCAGTCTCAGGCTGGGCAGATCGACGGTCAGCACGATGTCCAGCACCCGGCTGGGGATGTCGCCGAAGATCTCCTTCTCGTTCTCGTGCAGCAGCACCACCCCCGCCTGCCGGGCCCGTTCCGCCATGGCCCGCATCCGGCGCATCACCTCGTCGCGGTGGTCGGCCGGCGCCTGGTCGGGCCGGAGGAAGAAGGAGAAGATCCGGATGAAGGGGGAGCCCAGGCGCTTGGCCACGGTGATGGCTCGGTCCAGCCGGACGAGGTGCTCGGTGAAGTCGTCCTCGATGTTGACCTTCCCGATCGGTGACCCGATGGACGAGACGGTCAGGTGGTGGTCGGCCAGGATGGCGGCGGCCTGCTCGACCTGCTCGTCATCCAGATCCAGGACGTTGACGTCCCAGGCGCTGCGGAACTCGATGTGCCTGATGTTCAGAGTGTCCAGGACGGCGCACTGCTTCTCCAGGTCGGGGTCGATCTCATCGGCGAAGCCGGACAGCGTCCACATGGTCACATCCTCCTTCGACGGTGTGGCCGGGGCTGACATCGGGCGCCGTGGGCCGGCGTGGGTCCGGGGGCAGCGTCGAAGGAGAATGGAGGGAGGTCACCAGCGTCATCGTGGTCGCCGATCCGACGATCGGGCCATGAGTTGCCATCTGTTGCCGTCATCCGAGCATGACGTTACCCACTGCACCGGACGAGCCCCACCCCCGGGCCGTGTCGATGACTCCGCGCAGTGCGCGACGCGCTCACGTCACTCCGGAAGGGTGACGCGCCGAGACGGTCCGCGGACGGCACAATCACTCATGAGTCGCCATGTGCGCCGGTTGGGTGCTGTCGCCGCCTTGGTCGTCATCGGCGTGGCCGGTTGCAGCGGAGGCGGGCCCGTCACGCTGCCGACCTCGGTCCCGCGCGTCAGCCAGCCGACGGCGACCGTGCCCACGCTGACGTTGCCCACGGCGACCCGTTCGAGCGAGACCCAGAGCCAGGCCCCGGCCGAGACGCCGGCGCAGTCGCCGAGCCCGACCGCGAGCGGCACGGAGTCCCAGCGGCCCACGGTGACAAGGCCGGACGCCACGCAGACCGCGACCGTGACCCAGACGAACACCGCGACCGTGACCCAGACGAACACCGCCACGGTGACCCAGACGAACACGGCGACCGTGACCAACACCGCGACGGTGACCCAGACCAACACCGCGACCGTGACCGTGTCGCCCTCCACCACCGCCACGCCCACCGCGTCGGAGAGCACGTCGCCCCCGGCCGGTGAGGTGGCCGCTGCCCCCGTCGCCGAGGAGCAGACGGTCTGGTGGCCCTGGCTGCTGCTGGCCCTCGTCGTCCTCGGCCTGCTCCTCTGGTTGCTCCTGCGCCGTCGCCGCGCGCAGCAGGTGCTCGCGGCGTGGGACGCGCGGCTCGACGCCGCCGAGGCCGAGGCGTCCTGGGTCGAGGACGCGCTGACCTCGCAGGTGCTCTCGACGCCGACGGCGCAGGAGGCCCAGGCGATCTGGGGCGCCGCCCAGCCGCGGCTGCTGGCCATCGACGAGAGCCTGCACGCCCTCGTGAGCGACGCCCCGGACGAGCAGCGCGCGGCGGCTGCGACGAGCCTGCGCGAGCAGCTCGGCCGCCTCGTCGAGGCGGTCGGCACCGACGTGGCGGGCGGCTCGGGCGCGAGTGCCGACGACTTCCGGAGTCGCCGTACGGCGATCGACGCTGCGCGCCGCGACCTGCGCCAGGCCCTGGGCCCTGTCGTCCCGCCGCCACCGTCCCCCGAGGTCTGACCGCGGCAGGGGAACGGGCCTGTCCCGAGGCGTCGGGCTCCCGTCGGTGGCCGACGCGAGAACGCTGCAGAGCTCAGTGGGACCAGCGCGGGACCTGCTTGCGGCAGAACCTCGCCCAGGCGCTCTCGAACTCCGCCTCGGCGCGTTCGGCCCGGGCCTGCTCGAGCCCGTGGAGCCGGCCGAAGGTGAAGCCGTTCTCGCCGGCGAGGTGCGCCTCGACGCCCAGCTCGCGCAGTCGTCGGCGTGCGGTGACCGCGTCCTGGTGCGTGCCGAGGATCTGCTGCTGCGCCTTGGCGGCCTTGCCCAGCTTGCGAGCCCTCTTGCCCAGCGCCGGGGCCACGGCCTCGGCGGCGTAGCGCAGACGCTTGGCCTTCTTGCGGGCCTCGTGGTAGCCGGCGTCGCGCTCGGACTGACCTGAGGCGTCGGCGATCTCGCCCACCGCGCGTTGCAGGCGGCGGAGGTCACGAGCCAGCAGGCGGCGGGACACCTTGCGCGCCGACCTCGCCGCGCCGGGTAGCAGTGGCGGGGTGGCCAGGAGCTCGTCGAGAGCGTCGAGCAGGCGCAGGTACCGCTCGCTGTCGAGGGTCGCGTGCGCCTTCGCGAGCCCGTCCCGCTGGTCGGCGCCCAGCTCGTCGTCGATGCGTGTCGCCACCGTCCCGATGACGAGCTCCGGGGGCTCGGCAGCGGTGAGCTCGAGCAGGTGCTCGCGCAGCACCTGGGCGTCCCGCGCCGGGGCGAGCTCCTGGCCGAGCCAGCGCAGCTCCTCCCGCACCGGGTCGGTGACGGTGCGGTCGAGCACCGGGCCGAACGTCGTGAGCGCGGACCGCAGCGTCCGGGCGGCGATGCGCAGGCGGTGGACCGAGTCCGGCGGCTCGGCGCGCAGGCGGGCGTCGTACCGGTGCAGCCGGGCGGTCTGCTCGGCCACGTGCTCCGCCCAGAGCCGGCCGGCGGTGCCGTCGGGGAGCTCGTCGAACCCGGGCCGGTCCGGCTGCGCGCGGAGCGTCTCCCCGAGAGCCCGGGCGAGCTTCGAGGCGGCGGCCGCGGGCGTGGCGCCCGCCTCGAGCAGCACGGCGGCGACGGTGTCGAGCGCCGCGGCAGGTCCCCGTCCAGCTCGACCTCCCACTCGCGCCAGGCCTGGTCGGAGCCGCCGGCAGGGAGCAGCCGAGCCTGCACGGAGTCGTCGGTGACCCGAGCCACGACGCCCCCGTCGGCGTCGTGCAGGGCGTACTCGCGCCGGGTGGTGCTCAGCGCGGCGACGGGGGCCAGCGCCCGGCCCCGGGTGATGCCGCGGACGCGGGTGCGCAGCTCCTCCGGAATGTCGTCGCCGGCCTCCCCGAGCGGCTCACGCACCTCGGTCCGGGTGTCCTCGCCGGCGGGCAGCTTGAGGGTCCAGCCGTCGTCGGTCCCGCCCGTGCGGCGACGCAACGTCATGCCGCCGCGGGCCAGGTCGTGACTCTGGGTGTCGTAGTACACGGCCTCCAGATGGAGGTCGGCCGGCTGCCCCACCGACGCCACGCCCTCGGCCGCCGTGAGGTTCGGGAAGACGGTCTCCGTCCCCACGTCGAACTTGCGTTCGGTCTCGTCCACCTGCGAAGGAGCCATGACTCCGATCATGGTCCGCCGGAGCGTGAAGGCATAGGCCTCGTGGCTTCGTTCCACCTCGCTTGCGGACGGTGTCCCGCGGCTAGGCTGGCTTGCATGGCGACCTTCCGCACCGTTCTCGAGGCGACCGGCGGCAACAACGTCGGCATCGTGGTGCCCGAGTCGACGGTGCTCGCCTTCGATCGCGGGAAGCGCGTGCCCGTCATCGTCACCATCGACGGGGGCTACACGTACCGGACCACGATCGGGGTCATGGGCGGTCGCTACCTCGTCTCGTTCAACGCGGAGACCCGCAAGCACACGGGCCGCGGCGCCGGCGACGAGGTCGAGGTGGAGCTGTCGGTCGACCCCGACCGATGACCCGTCCGCGCCCGCACGTCACCGATGCGGGCGCCGCCACGGAGGTGTGGTCGCGATGAGCTGGTACCAGCCGAAGAGCCTGCTCGACAAGGTCTTCGAGGGCGGCATCATCATCAAGGGCATCACCGGGCTCCTCGAGTTCATCGCCGGGCTGCTGCTGCTCTTCGTGAGTCCGGCGCAGATGCACCAGTTCGTCGCCCTGGTCACCCAGCGCGAGCTGCTCGAGGACCCGCACGACCGCGTCGCGAACCTCCTGCTCGATGCCACGTCGCACGTCAACGGCAGCGGGCAGACGTTCGCCATCGCCTACCTGTGGATCCATGCCGCCATCAAGCTCATCGCCGTCATCGGGATCCTCAAGGACCAGCGATGGGCCTACCCGTTCTCGCTGGTCACGCTCGGGCTCCTGACGCTCTACCAGCTGTACTCGATCGTCTTCGTCAAGGCCTCGGTCGGGATGATCCTGCTGACCGTCTTCGACGTGTTCATCCTCTGGCTCATCTGGCGTGAGTACGGGAAGCTGAGGCGCGACTCGCAGCCGTCGCACGGCCCGCCGGTGCGGGTCTCCGAGAGTTGACGACGCGTGGTGTCAGGGTCGTGCATCGCGAGGCTCGACCCCGGGTTCGACGGTGACGTCGCCGGGCCGTTCGGGTGGCGTCCCGGGCGTCGTGACCCAGCTGGCGAGCAGGGCGAGGGCGTCGGCGGCCGGGCTGTCGGGGGCGGCCGTGTAGACGTTGAGGCGCTGGCCCTCGTCGCCGGGCAGCGTGAACGCCTCGAAGTCGAGGGTGAGCTCGCCGACGAGCGGGTGATGGAAGCTCTTGGTGCCGGACCGGTGGTAGCGGACGTCGTGCGCCGCCCACAGCTGGCGGAACCGCTCACTGCGCGTGGACAGCTCACCGATGAGGTCCTGCAGCTCGCGGTCGTAGGGGTCGCGGCCGGCCTCGGCGCGCAGGTAGGCGACGGCGTCGGTCTGGATCCGGTCGAAGTGGGTGAAGAACTCGGACGCGTCGCGGTTGAGGAACACGAACCGGGCCGTGTTGGGCTGGTCCGACTCCTCGAAGATCGGGCTGTAGAGGGCCCGCCCGAGGTCGTTGGCCGCGAGGATGTCGAAACGGCCGTTGCGCAGGTAGGCGGGCGTCGGCATGAGGTCGAGCATCCGCTGGATCGTGGGTCGGACGCGGCGTCGGGACGGCGTCCTGCGCGCGGGCTTGCGGGCGGTGACGGCGCGCACGAGCCGGTAGAGGTGGTCCCGCTCGACGTCGTCGAGCTGCAGGGCGTGGGCCACGCCGTCGAGGACGCCGTCGGACACCGAGCCGACGTTGCCGCGCTCCAGCTTGGTGAAGTACTCGACGCTGATCCCGGCGAGCAGCGCCGCCTCCTCGCGCCGCAGGCCGGCGACGCGGCGGTTGGACCCGTACACGGGAAGTCCCGCCTGCTCCGGCGTCAGCCGTGCGCGTCGGGTGACGAGGAAGTCGCGCAGCTCCTCCTTGGCGTTCACGGTCTCCACGGTAGGTACCGGACGGGCGCCGTGGCAGTCCCTGCCGGTACCCCTCTCGACAGGGGCTCCCACCCGGGACCCCGACGCGGTTCTCTGGAGCACGTGACCACCCAGACCCTCCGCGCCGTCTCGCCCCCGGCAGCCCCGGCAGCCCCGGCAGCCCCGGCGAGTCGCCCGGCGCACACCCGGGCGATCCTCGCCGTCATCCTCGTCAGCTACTTCCTCATCCTGCTCGACAACTCCGTCGTGTTCACCGGCGTGCCCTCGATCCGCGCCGACCTGCACCTGCCGCAGACCCAGCTGTCGTGGGTGCAGGACGCGTACACGCTCGTCTTCGGGGGGCTGCTGCTCCTCGGTGCCCGCCTCGGGGACCTGCTCGGGCGCCGTCGCGTGTTCACGGCGGGCCTGCTCGTCTTCGTCATCGCGTCCGCCCTGGTCGGGTCGGCACCGAACGGCACCTGGCTCGTGGCGGCCCGAGCCGTGCAGGGCATCGGGGCCGCGATCGTCGCCCCGTCATCGCTGTCGCTGCTGACCGCGAGCTTCCCTGAAGGACAGAGCCGCTCGCGCGCTGTCGCGATGTACGGCGCGACGGCCGGCATCGGGGCCAGCCTGGGCCTCGTCGTCGGTGGCGCCGCGGCCGACTGGGTGTCGTGGCGCGCCGGGTTCTTCATCAACCTGCCCATCGGCCTCGCGATGGCGCTGCTCGCGCCGCGGTACCTGCCCGAGACCGAGACGCGGAGCGGCGCCTTCGACCTGCCCGGCGCGGTCCTCGCGACGCTGGGGACCGGCGCGCTCGCGTTCTCGGTCATCGACTCGGCCGACCGCGGGTGGACCAGCCCGACGGTCGCGCTCACGCTGGTCGCCGGCGTGCTGCTGCTCGCCCTGCTCGTGGCCCGCGAGCGCCGTGCGGCCCAGCCGATCATGCCGCTGCGCCTGTTCGCCGACCGGCGCCGCGTCGCGGCCTACCTGACCCGCGCCGCCTACCTCGGCGCCATGATCGGGTTCTTCTTCTTCACCAGCCAGCTCATGCAGGACGGCCTCGGCTTCTCGGCACTGCAGGCCGGTCTCGGGTTCCTGCCCATGACGGTGGTCAACTTCGCCGTCGCCTCGGCGGTGCCGCGCCTGGCCCGGCGCTGGGACGCGGCCTGGATGCTCGCCACGGGCGTCGCCCTGACCCTGGTCGGCATGGCGTGGCTCAGCCTCGCCGGCCCGGCCGGCAGCTACCTGGCCGCGGTCGCCGCCCCGATGCTGCTGGTCGGCGCCGGGCAGGGCCTGGCCTTCGCGCCGCTGACCTCGTTCGGCATCGTCGACGCTCCGGCGGCCGACGCGGGCGCGGCCTCCGGCCTCGTCAACACCTTCCACCAGTTCGGTACGACCTTGGGCCTCGCCGTGCTCGTGGCCGTCTCGGCCGGCGCCACCGACGGCGGCGCCCGGTTCACCGAGGCGCTCCGGGGCAGCAGCATCCTGCTCGTCCTCGGGCTGCTCCTCGTGCTCGCCCTGCTCGTGCCGGCCCACCGCCGCAGCCGGACCGCGACCCGACGCACGGGGTGCGTCGCCGGCCCCACCACCCACCCCTGACCACCTGAAGACAGGAAGTCCAACCATGACCCCCACCTCCGAGAACACGCTGACGCTGAACAACGGCGTCGAGATGCCCGCCATCGGGCTCGGCGTCTTCCAGACCCCGCCCGAGGAGACCCGCGCCGCCGTCGAGGCTGCGCTGGCCACCGGTTACCGTCACATCGACACCGCTGCTGCCTACGGCAACGAGCGCGAGGTCGGCGACGCCGTCCGCAGCACCGGCATCGACCGCGAGGACATCTTCCTCGAGACGAAGATCTGGATCAGCGACTACGGCTACGAGCAGACCCTGCACGGCTTCGACAAGAGTGCGGCCAAGCTCGGCGTCGAGCAGATCGACCTGCTCATCCTGCACCAGGCCCTCCCGTCGGCCTTCGACCGGACGCTCGAGGCCTACCGGGCGCTGGAGACGCTGCTCGCGGACGGCAGGGTCCGCGCCATCGGCGTCAGCAACTTCATGGTCGAGCACCTCACCTCCTTGCTGGACCGGGCGACGGTCGTGCCTGCGGTCAACCAGATCGAGGTCCACCCCTACTTCCAGCAGCGCGAGGTCCAGCAGCTCGGTGCCCGGCACGGGATCCTCACCCAGGCGTGGTCACCCATCGGTGGCATCACGTTCTACCGCGACGGCAGCCACGGCAGCACCTTGCAGGACCCGGTCATCGGTGACATCGCCACCGCGCACGGCAAGACCGCCGCGCAGGTGATGCTGCGCTGGCACCTGCAGCAAGGTCGCTCCGCCATCCCGAAGTCCACCAAGGCACACCGCATCGCCGAGAACGTCGACGTCTTCGACTTCGCGCTCACCGACGCCGAGCTCGCCGCCATCGACGCCCTGGACACCGACCAGCGGGGAGGCCCGGAGCCGGCCGACATCACCCTCGAGACCTTCGGCCGCCCCATCCCCGAGGCCTGACCCGCACGACGGGTCCCGGCACTCACGAACGAGAGGACACCACCCATGACCAGCACCACTGGAACCAGCCGGCCGAACCGGGTCGCCGTCGTCACCGGCGCCTCTTCGGGGATCGGCGCCGCCACCGCGCGCGCCCTCGCCGACTCCGGCTACTGCGTCGCACTGCTGGCCCGACGCGCCGACCGGATCGCCGCCCTCGCGGAGGAGCTCGGCAACGGATCCCTCGCCGTCGAGGCCGACGTCACCGACCGGGCGACCCTGGTGGCGGCGGCCGAGCGGGTGCAGTCCGAGCTCGGTGGTGCGTCGGTGCTCGTCAACAACGCCGGCGTCATGTTGCTCGGCCCCTTCGGCGCCGACCAGCGTGACGACTACCGACAGATGGTGGAGGTGAACCTGCTCGGCGCGATCACCGCCACGGAGGTCTTCCTCGACCAGCTGAGGGCCGCCGCCCCCGACGGAGGAAGCGACATCGTCAACATCTCCTCCGTCGCCGGCCGTTCCGCCCGCGCCGGCAACGGTGTGTACGCGGCCACCAAGTGGGGCATGAACGGATGGTCCGAGTCGCTCCGCCAGGAGCTGCTGCCCGACGTGCGCGTCACGCTCATCGAGCCCGGCGTCGTCGCCACGGAGCTACCCACCCACATCACGCATGCCGAGACCCGCGAGGGTGTCGGCCGGCTCTACGACCAGGCCCAGGTCACGGCGGAGGACGTCGCCGAGGTCATCGCCTTCACCCTCAGCCGGCCACGCCGCCTGGCCATCAACGAGATCCTGCTGCGCCCCGCCGGGCAGCTGTGACCGCTCCCATCACGAAGGAGAACCGCACATGAAGACACGCACCCTCGGTACCCACGGAAGGTCAGCCCTGGAGGTCTCGGCCCTCGGCCTCGGCTGCATGGGCATGAGCCAGTCGTTCGGTCCGCGGCCCCCGCGCGAGGAGATGATCACCTTCCTGCGCGCGGCGGTCGAGCACGGTGTCACCTTCTTCGACACCGCGGAGGTCTACGGCCCCTTCCACAACGAGGACCTCGTCGGCGAGGCGCTGCAGCCGGTCCGTGAGAACGTCGTCATCGCGACGAAGTTCGGCTTCGCCTTCGACGAGAACGGCACACAGACCGGCGTCACCAGCCGCCCCAGAACATCTGGGCTGCGGTCGAGGGCTCACTGCGCCGCCTGCGGACCGACGCCATCGACCTGCTCTACCAGCACCGCGTCGACCCGGACGTCCCCATCGAGGAGGTCGCCGGTGCGGTCAAGGAGCTCATCGACGCCGGGAAGGTGCGCCACTTCGGCCTGTCGGAGGCCGGGGTCGACACGATCCGCCGCGCCCACGCGGTCCAGCCGGTGACCGCCCTGCAGAGCGAGTACTCGCTGTTCTGGCGCGAGCCGGAGGAGGCGATCCTGCCGACCCTCGAGGAGCTCGGCATCGGGTTCGTGCCGTTCAGCCCGCTCGGTCGCGGGTTCCTGACGGGGCAGGTCACGGCCTCCTCGGAGTTCGGGGAGGGCGACATCCGCGCGACGTTGCCGCGCTTCGAGCGGGAGGCGCTGGAGGCCAACCTGGCGCTCGTCGACATCGTCCGGAACGTCGCGGAGCGCAGCGGCGCGACCGTCGGGCAGGTCGCCCTCGCCTGGCTGCTGGCCCAGAAGCCGTGGATCGCCCCGATCCCCGGGACCCGGCGTCTGGAGCGTCTCGAGGAGAACCTCGGTGCCGTGGACCTCGAGCTCACGGCCGAGGACCTCGACCAGCTGGACCGCGAGTCGGCCGGCATCGAGGTCCGGGGCGACCGCTACCCGGAGGCGATGCAGCGGATGATCGACCGCTGACGTGACGGATGATCGACCGCTGACCCGACGGCGCCCCGACGCGGAGGGCGCCGCGCCGTCGCGGAGGGCGCCGCCCCGTCGCCGTCTCTCGGCGGCGACGGGGCCGGTGAGTGATGGCCCAACGGATCGCACGCGGCCTCTCGGGGGAGGGGCCGGATCAGCTGGGTACGGCCGCCAGCGCCTCGAAGTTCTCGTACAGCTCGGGCACCCCGAGCTTCTCGCGCAGCTTGACTGCCGCCGGGCCGACGCGCGCCCAGAGCCCGGACACCCAGAGCCAGTCCAGCACCAGGCCGGTGTCGAGCAGCCCGTTCTTCGTGAGCGTCCCGATGGTCTCGCCCCACGTCAGCAGCCGCGACACGAAGATGTCGTCGACCGATGCCGTCTCGGGGTCGAAGGTCTCGGCCCACACCGCCTTCTGCGCTTCCTCGATCCCCATCGTCGAACCCCACTGCGCGAGCTGCACGAGCAGGGCTGCGTCCTTTCGCTTGGCCACGTGACCATCTCCCGTCCGGCCTCGGTCCCCGCGCCGCGGTCCTCGTCCTCAGGTGATCGACGCTACTCGCGGGTCATCGCGTCCGGAGTGGGTTTCGTCGACGACGACGGCCCCGGGTCCGCTGGGGAACCGGGGCCGCGTGCCGTGCCTGGGCCGTTACTTCGAGCTCTCGGCCGACCAGGACTCGAGGTGGACCGCCTCGTGCCCGCCGCGGAGCGAGGTGAGTGTCTCGTCGGCCAGCGGGACGTCGGTGTCGGTGACGACGTAGCCGAGCTGGCCGTGGGTCGCGAGCGACTGACCGACGACGTTGGCGCCGGCGGCGGCGAGCGTGTTGTTGATCGAGGCGAGGACGCCCGGGATGTTGTGGTGCAGCAGCGCCATCCGGAACGAGCCGTCGCGCGGCGCGGGGACGACCTGGGGGAGGTTGACCGACAGCGACGTCGCACCCTCGGAGATGTAGCCGTTCAGCTTGTTCGCGACGAACGAGCCGATCTCCTCCTGGGCCTCGGCCGTCGACCCGCCGACGTGCGGCGTGAGGATGACGTTCTCCAGGCCGCGCAGGGGCGACTCGAACGGGTCGCCCTGGGCCTTCGGCTCGATCGGGAACACGTCGATGGCCGCGCCGGAGAGGTGGCCGCTGAGGATGTGGTCACGCAGCGCCTCGTCGTCGACGACCATGCCGCGCGAGGCGTTGATGAAGACCGAGCCGGGCTTCATCTTCGCGAACTGCTCCGCGCCGAAGAGCCCGGCGTTGCCCGGGCGCCCGTCGACGTGGATGCTGACGACGTCCGACTCCTCGAGCAGCTCGTCGAGCGAGCCCATCCGGCGCGCGTTGCCGTGCGCGAGGCGGTCGGCGGTGTCGAAGAAGACGACCCGCAGGCCGATGGCCTCGGCCACGTTCGACAGCTGCGTGCCGATGTTGCCGTAGCCGACGATGCCGAGGGTGCGGCCGCGGGTCTCGTACGCGCCCTTGGCCGACTTGTCCCAGATGCCGTCATGCATCTTCTGGGTCTTCTCCGGCAGGCGCCGGGCCAGGGCGATGACCTCGCCGAGGACGAGCTCGACGACGCTGCGCGTGTTGGAGAACGGGGCGTTGAAGACGCCGACGCCGAGCTCGGTGGCTCGGGTCAGGTCGACCTGGTTGGTGCCGATGCAGAAGCAGCCGATGGCCCGCAGGTCGGGCGCGGCGTCGAGGACGGCGGCGGTGACCTTGGTGTTGGAGCGGATGCCGAGCACCGCGACGCCGTCGAGGGCCTCGATGAGCTCGTGCTCGGTCAGGGATCCGGTGCGGGTCTCGACCTCGAAGCCGTTCCGGCGGAACGACTCGGGCGCGACGGGGTGGACGTTCTCGAGCAGCAGTACCTTCACGCGTGTCTCCTCGGGGCTTCCCGCTCGGTGCGGGGCGCCCGAACTCTTGGTGGGTCTCGGTATCAGGGTGCCCCAGCCGGCGGCCGGGGCGCGATCTCGTGCGCGGGGTGAGACGCGCGCCGTCGGTGGCGTCGTCAGGGCTCCCCGGACGCTCGGGCGGCCGGTCGACCCAGCGAGCGGGCGAGCAGCTCGCCGGTGTGCTCCAGGTGCCGGCGCATCGCCCGTTCGGCGTCGACGCCCCGGCGGTGCAGCACGGCGGTGACGATGGGCTCGTGCTCGTCGCGGATCTCGGCGAGCGTCCGGCCGGCGGTGGTGGTGGGCGGCCCGAGCAGTGCGGTCGTCGCCCGGAGCCGGTGGACGATCGTGGCCGCACGCTGGTTGCCACCGGCACGCATGACGCTGTCGTGCACGGCGTGGTCGGCGACCCAGAACCGGTCCTCGTCGGCGGTGGCGGTCGTGCCCTCGCCGAGGGCGGAGCCCATGGCCTCGAAGGCCGCCCGGATCTCGGCGTGCTCGGCGTCGCTGGCCTGCTCGGCGGCGCGGCGCGCGGCGGTCGGCTCGAGGGCCAGGCGGATGTCGATGATCTCCTCGATGTCGCGCGCCTGCGGCGTCAGGACGCGGAAGCCGCGGTTGCGGTCGATCCGGACGAGGCCAGCCTCGGCGAGGCGCAGCAGCCCCTCGCGCACCGGGCTGCGCGAGACGCCGAGCAGGTCGGCGAGCTGGTACACGGAGTACGTGGCGTCCGGCACGAGCTCGCCGGCGGTGATGCCCGTGCGCACGGCGTCGACGACCGCGTCCGCGAGGGACGGGGCATCGTGGGGGAGGGCCAGCCGGACCATGCGTAACATGTTACCCATGGACGAGCTCGACGCGCAGGTGGTGCAGGCGCTGGGACGCGCCGGTCTCGACGTGCACGCGGACGCCGGCACGCGGAGCATGTACGCCTCCGACGCGTCGCTCTACCGCATCCCGCCCCTCGCCGTCGTGCGCCCGCGCAGCGTCGACGACGTCGCCGCGACCCTCGCCGTGGCCCGCGACACCGGCGTCCCCGTCACCTCGCGCGGCGCCGGCACCTCGGTCGCCGGCAACGCCGTGGGGCGTGGCGTCGTGCTCGACTTCTCACGCCACCTGAACCGCGTCCTGTCGGTGGACCCGGGCACGCGCACCGCGGTCGTCGAGCCCGGCACGGTCCACGCCGTCCTGCAGAAGGCGGCCGCGCCGCACGGCGTCCGCTTCGGCCCCGATCCGTCGACGCACCCCCGCTGCACCATCGGCGGCATGATCGGCAACAACGCGTGCGGCTCCCGGTCGCTCGCCTACGGCCGCACCTCCGACAACGTCGCCGGCCTCGAGCTGCTCACCGCCGCCGGCGACCACCTCGTCACCGGCTACGACGCGTCCGGCGCCCCGTTCGCCCACGGCGCCGACGACGTCGTCGCCGGCGTCCGCACGGTCATGGGGCGCCACCTGTCGACGGCGCGCACCGAGTTCGACCGCTTCGGCCGGCAGGTCTCCGGCTACGCCGCGCACCACCTGCTGCCCGAGCGGTTCGACCTCACCCAGGCCCTCGTCGGCTCCGAGGGCACGCTCGGTGTCATCACCCGGGCCACGGTCCGGCTCGTCGTCGACGCGCCGGTCCGGGTCGTCGTCGCCCTCGGGTTCCCCGACATCGTCACGGCCGGTCAGGCCGCGCCGGCCGTCGTGGCGCACGGCCCGACGTCGTGCGAAGGGCTCGACTCCCGCCTCATCGACGTGCTCCGCGCCCGGCGCGGCCCCGACGCCATCCCGCCCTTGCCGCGCGGGCGGGCCTGGCTGTTCGTCGAGTTCGCCGGCGACGAGCTCACGGAGGTCACGTCGCGGGCCCGACGCCTCGTGGACGAGAAGATCGCCGACGACGCGGTCGTCGTCGTCGACCCCGCGGTGCAGGCGCGGCTGGGGCGCATCCGCGCGGACGGCGCCGGCCGCGCGGGCCGGGCGCCGTCGGGCAAGCCCGCCTGGCCGGGCTGGGAGGACGCTGCCGTGCCGCCCGCGCGGCTCGGGGAGTACCTCGCGGCCTTCGACGAGCTCGTCGGCTCCTACGGCATGACGTCCGCGCCGTTCGGCCACTTCGGCGACGGCTGCATGCACGTGCGCCTCGACCTGCCGCTCGACCAGCCCGACGGCACCAGGGTCATGCGCGAGTTCCTCACCGAGGCGGCCCGGCTGGTCGGCGGGTTCGGCGGATCCCTGTCCGGCGAGCACGGCGACGGCCGGGCCCGCTCGGAGCTGCTGCCGCACATGTACTCGGCCGACGCCATCACCCTGTTCGGCGGCATCAAGCACGCCTTCGACCCGGGCAACCTGCTCAACCCCGGCGTGCTCGTCGACCCCGACCCCGTCGACGCCGACGTGCGACCAGCCGGTCACTTCCCGGTCCGCAACCTCGCCCTGGCCTACCCGCACGACGGCGGCGACCTCGCCCAGGCCGTGCACCGCTGCACCGGCGTCGGCAAGTGCCGCGCCGACAACTCGGCTGCGGGCGGCGTCATGTGCCCGTCCTACCTCGCCACCCGCGAGGAGAAGGACTCCACCCGCGGACGCGCCCGCGTCCTGCAGGACGTCGTCCGCGGCGAGCTGCCGTGGTCGCACCCGTCCGTCCACGACGCGATGGACCTGTGCCTGTCGTGCAAGGGGTGCGCGTCCGACTGCCCCACCGGCATCGACATGGCCACCTACAAGTCCGAGGTGCTGCACCAGACCTACCGCCGCCGGCTGCGCCCGCGCTCGCACTACACGCTCGGTCGGCTGCCGATGTGGGCACGGCTCGCCGGACGCGTACCGGCCCTGGCCAACCGGTCGCTGACGCTTCCGCTGGTGGCGCCGGCGGCGCTGTGGCTCGCCGGTGTCGACCGCCGCCGGTCGATCCCGGCGTTCGCGCGACGTCCGTTCCGGCGCAGCTTCACGCCCCGCACCTCAGAGCTGAAACCCGTTGTCCTGTTCGCCGACTCGTTCTCCGACTCCTTCTCGCCGGAGGTCGCCGAGGCGATGGTCCGCGTGCTGCGCGACGCCGGCTACGAGCCGCGACTGCCGAGCGGCTCGGTGTGCTGCGGCCTGACGTGGATCACGACCGGACAGCTGGACTCGGCCAAGAGCATCCTGCGCCGGACCGTGGCCGCGCTCGCCGAGGACGCCCGCGCGGGCCTGCCCATAGTCGGGATCGAGCCGTCGTGCACCGCGGTGCTGCGCTCGGACGTCCACGAGCTGCTGCCCGGCGACGAGGACGCCGCGCTCGTCTCCTCCCGGGTCCGCACCCTCGCCGAGCTGCTCGCGGAGACGCCCGGCTGGACCGCCCCCGACCTCACCGGAACGACCGTCGTGGCCCAGCCGCACTGCCACCACCACGCCGTGCTCGGCTGGAAGACCGACGCCGACCTGCTCGCCGGCACCGGTGCCACGGTGCAGACGCTGGCCGGCTGCTGCGGCCTCGCCGGCAACTTCGGCGTCGAGATCGGCCACCACGACGTGTCGCTGGCCGTCGCCGACCAGAACCTGCTCCCGGCGATCGACGCGGCGCCGGACGCCGTCGTGCTCGCCGACGGGTTCTCCTGCCGGACCCAGGTGGCCGACCTGCGCGGTCGCCCTTCCGTGCACCTGGCCCAGCTCCTGGACCCGGCCGTCGACGGGCGAGCGACCGTGCAGGGAAACGGGGGCTGAGGCGACGCGCTGTCGGAAGACGCCCGTCGGGACGTTGTCGGTGATGCCCCTGTTTGCCGATACTGGCGTCATGGGGACCCAGGACTCGGACCCGGACGAGGAGTCGCGCCACCGCCTCGAGCAGCTCGAGGCGCAGGTCGGCGTGAACCGGGCAGCCATCGACGCCCTGCTCGCCAGGAGCGACCGTGCCGACCGTCGTGCCGACGCCAGCGAGGCGCGTGCCGACGCCAGCGAGACCCGCGCGGACGCCAGCGAGGCGCGTGCCGACGCCAGCCGGCTGCGCGCGGCAGAGGACCGGGCCAGGATTGCCGACCTCGAGGCCCGCGCCGACGTCGACCGCGAGCTGATCCTCGAGCTGCGGGCCGACGGCCTGCTCAACAAGGACCAGGTCGCGCAGCTGCGGGAGGCCCTGCGCACCTCGCGGACGATCGGCGCGGCCATCGGCATCGTCATGGCCAACCGGCGCGTCGGCGAGCAGGAGGCGTTCGAGGTGCTCCGCAAGGCCAGCAGCCTCGCCAACCGCAAGCTGCGGCTCGTCGCGGAGGACGTGGTGCTCACCGGAGCGGTGCAGGAC